>JACDEC010000168.1 GCA_013816645.1 Planctomycetota bacterium | reverse complement strand
GTCCCGCTCGCCGCCGGCCCGGCCTGGCTGCTGCGCAACCAACCGGCGCTCGCGCCGTTCGCCAAGGAGGGGGTCAATCCGCCCTTCCCGCGCGCGATGTTCCTCGGCCTTCCCGAGCACGGGCAGGCCGATCCCAACGATCCCGAATACCGCTACGTCATCGACGGCTACCACGGCGGCCTGTCGAAGCGCGAGGTCGTCGTCCACCGCGCGGTGGTGGGCTGGCGGGATCGCCACGGCGAACACAGCGCGCTCGCGCTCGGCGGCCAGATCGCGCGTGAGCGCGAGCCGGGGACCTTCCTCGACCTCGACGCGCCCCTGGGTCGGGCGATGGACGGCCAGGCCGCGGGTGCGCGCCTGGTCGGGCCGGACGGGGACATCGAGATCCTCTCGGTGGCGCCACCCGGCATTCCGTGGGACCAGTGGCTGCGCGCCGGGCTCGCCTGGGTGCCGCTGATCGGGGCGACGCTGGTTTGTTCGCTGGCCATGGCTGCGCTGGTGCGCCAGCAGTGGATCGTCAATGAGCGCCTGCCGTTCCCGATCGCCAACGCCATCACCTCCTTCCTCGACGAGCCGCGGCCCGGCCGGCGGTTCGCGCCGGTGTTCAGCGACCGCACCTTCTGGATCGGCTTCACGATCGCCGCGGTGGTGCTGATCAGCCAGGGATTGCGCGCCTGGGGAATCACCACCATCAGCATCCCGACCAACCTCGCCGAGGTCGGGCCGGTCAGCCTGGCCCAGGTGCTGCGCGGGGGTTTCTGGGATCAGGCCTACGCGGGCGAATGGGGACTCTACCAGTGGCGCGTGTATTTCAGCATCGTCGCCATCACCTTCTTCCTGCCCTCGGACCTCAGCTTCAGCATGTGGTTCTTCTTCGTCGCCACCAACCTGGTGTACATGGCGCTGCGCGGCAGCGGCGTGCCGATCGAGATGCATCACGCCTCGGTCGCCGGCATGGGCGGATTCCTGGTGCAATGCCTGTTCATCCTGTGGATCGGTCGCGGGTACTACCTCCGACTGCTCAAGGCGGCCTTCGTGCCCGCTGCCGACCACGAGATCCGGGTCGGCGCGGTCTACGCGCGCGTGCTGCTGATCGGGATGGTCGCGCTGGTGATCACCCTGGTGGGCATGGGCGCCCAGGTCCACCACGCCGTGCTCGCGATGCTGATCAACCTCGGCATACTCCTGGTGCTCGCCCGACTGGTCGCCGAGGCGGGCATCCCGTTCGTGAACGCTCCGACCTGGTGGCCGGTGAACGCGGTGATCATGAGCGTCACCGGGGTCTCGGCGCCGGCGGCGGCGCTGGTCCCGCTGATCCTGCTGGGGGCGACGCTGTGCGCCGATCCGCGCGAGAACGTCCTGCCGTTCGCGGTCAATGCCGAGTACCTCGGCGCGAAGGCCCGGGTGCCGCGGTTGCCCTGGTCGGCGCTGCTGCTGGCGGTGCTGGCGATCGGCACGGTGCTGTCGGCCATTGCCATGCTGGTCATGAACTACCACCACGACGGCCAATCCGCGCGCGATGGTTGGTGGCCGCACCCGCTGCTCAGCGGTCTGACCCCGATGGCCACCGCGGCCAGCGTCGGAGTCGATCCCGACGCCGACACC
Source organism: Planctomycetota bacterium (assembly GCA_013816645.1). Taxonomy (GTDB): domain Bacteria; phylum Planctomycetota; class UBA11346; order UBA11346; family UBA11346; genus JACDEC01. The sequence continues at coordinate 4,952 of JACDEC010000168.1, read as the reverse complement.
GGCAACTACCTCGCCTACGCCGTCGGCGCGCTGATCACCGGCGGACTCGGCATCGCCCGCCTGCTGTTGTCCTGGTGGCCCCTGCACCCGATCGGCTACCTGATCAGCATGACCTATGCGACGGTGATGATCTGGTTCAGCTTCTTCCTCGGCTGGATGCTGAAGACGCTGGTCATGCGCTTCGGCGGTTTCGCGCTGTACGAGCGGCTCAAGCCGCTGGCGCTCGGCCTGATCGCGGGCGAAGCGGTGGTCGCCGGGTTGTTCCTGATCGCCGGCCTGATCATGCCTTTGCTCGGGATCACCATGCCCAACAGCCCGCGCTTCCTGCCCGGTTAGGAACACCGTGCGTTCACCCTGGGCGACCGGACTGATGCTGCTGATCGCGCTCCTCGTCCAGTGCGGCACCGCCGCGGCCGAGGACCGTTGGGAACCGGATATCCGTCGCTTCGAAGCGGCGCCAGTGGTCGCCGGCGGAGTGGTGTTCTACGGGAGCTCCACCTTCCGCTTGTGAACGACCTTGGCCGAGGACTTCCCGGGGCTGCCGGTCATCAATCGCGGCTTCGGCGGGTCGGGCGTCGCCGACGCCGTGCGCTACCTCGACCGCGTGGTTGTGCCGCTGTCGCCCCGCGCGGTGGTGCTGTACGCTGGCGGCAACAATATCGGCACCCTGACGCCGCCGGCCATCGCCGCAGAGATGTCCACGCTGGTCGTCGCCCTGCGCGCTGCGTTGCCGACGACCAGGATCATCCTGTTGTCGCTCAAGCCCACCCGCGCTCGGGCGGGCCAGGCCGAGATCGTGCGCGAGGTCAATCGCCGCTACGCCGAGTTGGCCGCAGCGCACGCGGAGGTCGTCTACGTCGACCTGTGGACTCCGTTCCTCGATGCGACGGGGCAGCCAGATGCACGCTGGCTGGCGGACGATGGGCATCACCCGTCGCGCGAGGGCTATCAGCGCATCGCCGAACGCACCCGACGGCACCTGCCGTGAGCGGGGCCAACAAACGACCGACCCTCGGCAGGGGCCGAGGGTCGGTCAGGAGTGGCGCGCCGGAGTGGACTCGAACCACCAACCTACAGATCCGTAGTCTGTTGCTCTATCCAATTGAGCTACCAGCGCAGGCGGAAGCGGAAGAGGCGGTACCCTAGAGGGGTGGGCACGTCGGTCAAGCGGGCAGGAGCGACCGGCTGGACGCACGCCAGGCCGGTGCACAGCGCTCGGCTCAAGCATCGTCCCCATGCCGGGTTGCTTCGCCCGGTCGCGGACTAGGCTGCGCCGATCCCGATGATCGTCGTCATCGACAACTACGACAGCTTCACCTACAACCTCGTCCAGTACCTGTGGGAGCTGGGCGCCGAGGTCACGGTGTGGCGCAATGACGAGAAGACCGCCGACGAGGTGCTGGCCGCCAAGCCCGAGCACATCGTCATCTCGCCGGGGCCATGCACGCCGAACGAGGCAGGGATCAGCCTGAAGCTGATCGCCGCCGCCGCGGCCGCGCGCATCCCGCTGCTGGGCGTCTGCCTCGGGCACCAATCGATCGGACAGGCGTTCGGCGGCGTGGTCGAGCGCGCGCAGCGCCTGATGCACGGCAAGACCAGCGAGATCCGCCACGACAGCCGTGGCGTGTTCGCCGGACTGCCCAGTCCGTTCACCGCGACGCGCTACCATAGCCTGGTCGTCAACGATCGGCTGCCCGACTGCCTCGAGGCGACGGCCTGGACCGTCGACCGCGGCGAGCTCATGGGCTTGCGTCACAAGACCCTGCCGGTCGAAGGCGTGCAGTTCCACCCCGAGAGCTTCCTGACCCAGCACGGTCACGCGATGCTGAAGAATTTCCTGGAGGGCCGGCGGTGAGCGACGACCAACGCCCGCTCGGCGGCGACGATCTGGACGACGATGACGCCATCGACGCGTCCGGCGATGGCGGGCCGATCGCCGCTCCGGACGCCGCCGGCGACCGGCAGGAACACCTGCCGCTGGTCGAGACGCTGACGGTCAGCGAAGACCCGCCGGAAGGCAGCATCACCGCCGCGGACATCCCGGAGATCGTTCCCGACACCACCGATCTGCCGCCGGCCGAACTGCGCGCCGTGATCGAGGCCCTGCTGTTCGTGGCGGTGCGGCCGCTGAGCATCGAGAAGCTGCAGAACTGCCTGCCTGGTTCGAGCGCTGGCTATCTCCACGGCTTCCTCACCGGCCTCGCCGAGCGCTACGACGCCGAGAACCGCGGCTGGGAACTGCGTCGCCTCGCCGGCGGCTGGCAGCTGCTGACCCGGCGCGTGCTCCATCCGTGGGTCCGCCAGCTCGAACGCAAGGAGCTGCCGACCAAATTGACCAAGGGCGCGCTCGAAACCCTGGCGATCGTCGCCTACAAGCAGCCGATCACGCGCGGCGAGATCGAAGACATCCGCGGCGTGCAGTGCGGCCCGGTGCTGCGCCAGCTCATGGATCTCAAACTGGTGCTGGTCACCGGTCGCAACGAGGACCTGCTCGGTCGCCCGCTGCTCTACGCCACCACCGATCAGTTCCTCGGCCGCTTCGGGCTCGGCGCGGTCACCGACCTGCCGAAGAAGCACGAGTTCGGCGCATGAGGGGGGACGGGGGACGGACGCACGTCGCACGTCGCACGTCGCACGTCGCACGCTCCGCGCCGCACGCCGCACGCCGCACTCCGCACGCCGCACGGATGGGCACCCCATGACCAAGTACGGCTGGATCATCCTCGGCCTGATCGTCGTCGCGCTGGCCGGTTACGTCTTCTGGCCCGAAGGCGGGGCGGTGGTGGTGCCGACGCCGGTGCTGGCGGGTCGCAAGCCCGATACCTACACGCTGGTCGCGGGCGGGCTCACCCAGGAGATCTCGCCCGGCCGCGTGCGCCTCGCGGGTCACGATCTGCCGCTCGAGGCGGCGAAATCCGAAGCGCTGTGGAATCACGTGGCGTTCCTGCATGCCCTGCCCGAGCGCATTCGCGTCGTGGCGCCCGCCGATCTCGCTAGCTACGGCATCGATCCAGCGCGGCGGCGGCTGACCGGCGGCGATGTCGACCTCAGCTGGGGAACCAGCGGCGAGGACGGCTATTGCCATGATGTCGTCAGCGGCCGGCTGTTCGTCATCGGCATCGCCAATGCCCGGCGTCTGGACGCATTGGCGGTGCGCCTCGACCGCGCGCGCTTGCTGGCCATCGAGCGCGGGATCGACGGACTGTCGATCGACGGCGTCCACCTCGAATCCCGCGGCGGCGAGCTGCACGTCGCGGGAGCGCCATGGCGGACGGCGTTCAGCGCGCGCGTGCGCACCTTGGCGATGCTGATCAGCGACCTCGCGCTCGGCGACCTGGCCGCCACCGTTCCGGTAGACGCCCGACTGGTGGCGACGCTCGGCCTCAGCATCCCTCCGGGCAGGGGCGAGAACGGCGCGGTCAACGCGCCCGCCGAGCATCACATCGTACGACTGTTCCAGCGCGCCGATGCGGGCTTGGCGTCGGTCGATGGCCTGCCGCCGCAGTCGATCGAACCGCTGCGCATGCGCGAACTGACCGCCGCGCTCGCGGCGTTCGCCGAGGATCGCCTGTTCGCGGTCGGCGATCCGCTCCAAGGCCACGCGATGAAGGCAGCGATCGTCTGGCGCGCCGGCGTCGAATGGTTCCGGCTCGAGAGCCGTACGCGCGAACTCGACGACCAGACCAGCACCTGGGACATCGTCTGGAGCGGCGGCCGCGAAGTCGCCGAAATGGGCGCCGCCGACCGCTTGATCGCCGCGATCAATGAGCTCGCCGTCGCCGGGCTGCGCATGTGCACTCCGTTCGAGGAACCGTGGCCCGGAGCCCTTGCCATCGAGCTGCGCGGGCCGGGCATGCCGCGCACGGTGCTGGAGCTCGCGCCAGGCATGGCGCGCAGCGCCACCCAGGTCGGGCGCATCGTCCGCCTGCCGCCGCTGCTCGCCGATCTCGCCCCCGACCGTTTCCTCGACACGCTCATCGTCGGCAAGCCGGTTGATCGCATCGCCAAGCTGCAGCGCCAGATCCACGACCAGGATCCGGTGATCCGCGAAGCCTACGTGCGCTCCGCCAGCGGAACCTGGGAGCGCACCTTCCCTGCGCCCGCCAGCGCCGATCAGCAGTCGTTGCAGCGCTTGGCGCGCGCCATCGCCCAAGCGCGCGGTCTCGACGTGCGCTTCGCCGGTCCCGCGGATCGCGCCATCCTCGACCGCCCCGCGATCGAGGTCGACCTGCGTTTCAGCGCCAAGGGCGAAGGCAAGGCCCACGATATGGCCGCGGTCGAGGACACCGTCGCCCAGGACTGGGGCCTGGCTATCGGCCGGGTCGATGGCCTCTGGCGGGCGGTCGACAAGGACGGCGTCGTCGCGTGGCGGGTCGACGACGAATTCGTCGAACTGATGCGCGAAGCGCTCGCCGACCGCCTGGTCCTGCCGCTGGTGCCGAGCCAGGTGAAGCGCCTGCGCGTCGCCGCGGTCGGCGCCGAAGCCTACGAACTCGCGCCCGTCGCTGGCCGCTGGCGGATCGGCGCTGCCAGCTCCGCCGATGACGTCGAAGTGCGCCGGCTGCTGCGGCGGCTGGCCAACCTCCAGGCCAACCGCCAGGTTCCCGGCACCGCGCTGGCGGTGGTCGATCGCGCGGGATCGTTGTTCATCGACCTGCCATCGATCGATGCCCCGTACGAACGTCTGACCCTGCATATCGGCAAGCCCGGCGCCGCCGGCGCCGCTGCCGACGAGGTCGCGCTGTCCGCCGAATCGTCGCGCGCCGATGCCCTGCCGTTGCAGTGCTCCTTCTTGCCGGCCACCGTGCTCGACGAACTCCTGCCCGGGCGCGAACGGTTCGTGGAGTGAACGTGCGACGTACGACGTGCGGCGTGCGGCGTATGTCCCGCCAGCGCTCGAGCGCGCCGAAGTCCGGCACGCACCCCACCCCGCACTCCGCACTCCGCATGCC
>JACDEC010000713.1 GCA_013816645.1 Planctomycetota bacterium | reverse complement strand
TTGGCCAGGCGGACCTGCTGGCGCAGCGGCAGGACCAGCTCCATCAGCGCCGCGACCTGCTGGTCGGCAGCGCCGCCGGCAGCCGCAGTCTCGGCCTGCGTGTCCTTCTCGTCGCCGGGCTGGAACAGTCCGAGCAGGCGGCCGAGGTCGCGCACCAGGCGCAACGCGGCTGGGGTCTCGAGCTTGGCCACGGTGAACAGTTCGGCGATCGCGTCGCCGGTGCGGAAATCGTCGTCCATCACCTCGGCGAAACGCGCGAGGTGGGGGGCGAGGGTCGGGTCGCTCGCAGTCGCACGCTCGATCTCGGCGAGCGTCGGCGAACCGGGCTCGGCCATCCCCGGGCCGAGCAGGCGGTGCAGGCGGCCCAGGGCCTTGCGCTGGGCTTCGAGCTGCTTGCTGGTGAAGTCGCTGGGTCGGCGGTAGTGCCCCTGGAGGATCAGGAAGCGCACCGTGCTCGGTCCGTACGAGGACAGGATCCAGTCGAGCCGGAACTGCTTGCGGAACTCCGGATCCTTCATGCGCGGATCGGATTTGCCGATCTTGGTGCCTTCGTACTGGAGCAGGCCGTTGTGCATCCAGCAGTTGGCGTAGCAGCCGCTGTGGGCTTCGGCCTGGGCGATCTCGTTCTCGTGGTGGGGGAATTTGAGGTCGTCGCCGCCGGCGTGGATGTCGAAGTTCTCGCCGAGCAGGGCCGTGGACATCACGCTGCACTCGATGTGCCAGCCCGGCCGACCGGCGCCCCACGGGCTGTCCCAGCTCGGCTCGCCCGGCTTGACCAGCTTCCACAGCGCGAAGTCGGCGGGATGGCGCAGGCCGCCATCGCGCTCGATGCGCGCGCCGGCGATCATCTCGTCGAGTTTGCGACCCGAGAGCTTGCCGTAGCCGGCCTGCTTCTCGATGTCGAAGTACACGCCGTCGGCGGCGACGTAGGCGCGGTCGTGCCGCACCAGCTCGGCGATGTAGGCGACCATCTGCGGGATGTAATCGCTGCAACGCGGGTGGTCGCTGATCGTGCTGACCTTCAGTTGCGCGAGGTAGCCGAGGTACTGGTCGGTGTAGCGGCGGGTGATCGCCTGCCAGGGTTCGCCGGTCTCGCGCGAGCGGTTGATGATCTTGTCGTCGATGTCGGTGATGTTGTTGACCAGCCGCACGCGGAAATCGCGCGCGCGCAGCCAGCAGGCGACCGCGTCGAACATGATCGGACCGGCGACGTGGCCGATATGGCAGTCGTCGTAGACCGTGGGACCGCACAGGTAGATGCCGACCTCGCCGGGCCGGATCGGCGCCAGCGGCTCTTTGCGTCGGGTCAGGGTATTGAAGACCGAGATCGCCATGTCATCCACCGGGCGGGGAGTCTCGACCATCGGTCCCGCCGGGCAAGTTGTAGCGGGCGCCGCCGCACCGGGACCGGCAAGTCCACGGGGTTGCTCGGGTGTAGAACCTGACCGCGGCCGCGCGCGCAGGCTCCCGCAGCGGGGATCAGGGGAGTTCCACCGCCGCGGCGATCGGCAGGATCGGTTGGGCGAGCACCTCGCTGTAGGCCAGCGAGAGCGTGTACGGCTTGCCCAGGTCGATGCCGGTGAAGAGCCAGGTCTCGTCGGTGCGCGGGTGCGAACTGCGCGAGTTGCGTCCGGCCTGCTGCAGGGGGCGGCCATCGGCTCCGCTGAGCACGACCTCGAGGCCCTCGAACGTCCCGCTGCGGTAGACCAGTCGCACGCCGCCGCGCTCCTGGTCGACCGGAACCATCAGGGTGGCCGAGAATTGGCTGCGACCCAGCGCGAGTTGCACCGGTCCCTCGCCGGCCAGCGTCGCTTCGGCGTGCACCCGACGGCGGAGCTTGAACAGCAATTGGCCGTCCAGTCGGAAACGTTCGAGGCCGGGGGGCAGATGGTCGACCTGGACCTGGGAATGTCCCTGCGCCGTCGCCGGGTCGTGGTCCGGCTCCCCGGCCGGCGGGGCGGCCATCACCGCCAGGGGCTGGTCGCCGGCGACGACCACGCCGCTCGCCCAGCAGACCGCCGCTTCACTGATCATCTCCGCGGCGATGCGCGGCTCGAGGCGCAAC
>JACDEC010000167.1 GCA_013816645.1 Planctomycetota bacterium | reverse complement strand
GGGCCATCCCCCGGGCCAGCTTCCCGATCGACCGGCCCGGCTACCATCGGTGGCGCAAGGCCGTCCAGGCGCGGCAGGGCGAGCGCGCCAGCGAGATCCTGCTGGCGTCGGGCTGCGACGCCGCCCTGGCCGCGCGCGTCGCACAGCTGGTGTCCAAGAACGCGCCGAAGGGCGATGCCGAGGCCCAGACGCTCGAGGACGCGGCCTGCCTGGTGTTCCTCGCCGACGAGCTCGCCGGCTTCGCCGCCGAGCATCCCGATTACACCCGCGAGAAGTTCATCGACATCATCCGCCGGACCTGGGCGAAGATGAGCCCGGCGGCGCACAACCTGGCGCTGACCATCCCCCTGCCGGCGCACCTGCGCGAGCTGGTGGTCGCAGCGGTAACCCCGGGTTGATCGCTGGCCGCCGTCCCTAGCATCCGCGGACCACGGCCGAGTGGCGGAATTGGCAGACGCAGCGGATTCAAAATCCGCCGACCTCCGGGTTTTGTGGGTTCGAGTCCCACCTTGGCTACCACGACTGCGCCTCGGGCAGCGTCTTCCAGCGTTGCGCCATCGCCCCTCCACTGAGGATCGGGCGATGACCGACGGCGACCTGATCGTTGCGCCGCCGCCATCGCGTTGGTCCTCCCTCGCCGGGACCATCACCCTCGCTGCGGCTGCCTGGTGGATCCTCCCAGCCCTGCCCGCGGCCCGGGCAACCTACGTCCTGCTTGTGCTGCTGGGTGCGCTGCGCGCGGCGCGCGAACTGCCCTGCGGCCTGGCCATGCGCCCGGCGCTGCTTGCCCTCGCCGGCATGCTCGGCTTCGTCCTCGCCTGGCAGCTGGGCCACGCCGTGCTGTTCAGCACCGCGGAGAAAGTGCGCGAGCTGTGGCCGGTCAAGCTCGAGACGGTGATGTCGGCGATCCCCGGGAATCGTCCGGAGTTCATGTCCGCAGTCCTCGCCGGCGAACGCTTTCTACCCTCGTGGAGCGCGTTGTACCAGCACAGCTGGCTGACCGTGCCGCTGCTGGCGATGCTGATGTTCGCGGCGCGCGGAAGGACGGATCCGGCCGTGCGCATCGCGCTCTCGCACCTGGTCTCCTCGGCGATCGCCATCCCGATCTTCGTGTTGGTGCCCATCCCCGATCCCTGGTACGGCGTCGGCTGGTTCGGCCAGGCCGCGCCGCCGTGGTGGCAGGGCATCGCCGACCATGTGGTGACCGCCGCCTTCCCCTCGCTGCATCTGGCGGTGGCGACCGCGGTGGTACTGGCCGCGGCGCGCTGCGATCGTTCACCGCTGGCGCGCGCGGCGTGGATCGCCTGGGCGACGCTGGTCGCGTGCAGCACCTTGGCGCTGCGCACCCACTGGCTGATCGACCTGCCCGCCGGCGTGCTGGTCGGCGTCGCCACCGATCGGCTCGCCGGGTGCATCCTGCGCGCGATCGTGCCGGATGCAGCGGCACCCGCCGCGGCGCTCGAACCGCTGGCTAGCGCGCGGTGACCGTCGACCGCCGCGCAAAGACCTCGTTCCAATCGACGCCTGCAGTGACCTTCATCAACACGGCCAAGGTGACCACCGAACCGATCGCCACGGTCATGCCGGTCATGCCCTTGAGGAAGAAGCTGTAGGAGAACAGCACCAGGAAGAACAGCTGCCCGGCCGCGGCCGCCTTCCAGGGGAAGCCGCGCACCGCGGCGGCGAGGTAGCTGACCACCAGGGTCAACGAGGCGATCGCGGCGACCGCGAACGAGGCATGGATGTCGAGCTGATCGACCAGGTAGGCGAGCAGCACGTGGAAGGCGGCGAAGCCCGAGGCGATGAACAGGTAGTGCATGGGATGCACGTCGATGCGCTGCACGACCGACAAGGTGGCGATGAGCACGAAGAAGAATCCCAGGCAGACCGGCGCGAACCAGGTGATGCGGCTGGCCAGTGGACCGGGGTTGAGGCGCTCGGGGACGATGACGCCGATCTCCTGGCGGGTGATCAAGTCGCTGGTCGCCCAGGTCAGGGTCATGCCGGTGTCCGAGGCCTCGGCGCGCATCGGCGACAGGGCGCCGGCCGGATAGTCGACCGCCCTGAAATCGGTGGCGACGACCAGGTCGAGGCCACGCACCCGCCCCGCCTCGCCGGCGGGCAGGTAACGCCAGGATCCGATGCCGCGGGTGGTGTAGGCGATGCGCACGACCTGCCGGGCCCCGGCATCGAGACGCAGGGGCAGATCGAGCCCGGCGGCGATATCGACGGCCGCCGTCCAAGCGCTGCCATCAACCGAGACCGCGAAACCCTCGTAAGTCGCGTCGGCCTTGGGAAAGGCCAGGCGCAGGCGCGCGGCCAAGGGCGCCGCCCCGTCGTTGGCGACGGTGTAGGACGCGTCGAACCCGCAGACATAGGTCGGGTACCAGACCAGACCCTTGCGGCGATGCTCGGCCTGCAGCGACACGCGCACCTGGCTGGCGGTGAGCAGCAAGGTCTGGGCGCCACCGGCCTCGGTTCCATCGCGCACCACGTCGGGCGCGGCCTGGATCAGGGCGGTGCCCCAGGATTTCTCCAAGGCCCCGCCGAGACGGTCGCCGACCTCGTCGGAGCGCATGGCGGTGGTGGTGCCGAGGATGGACCATCCGAGGCAGGCGATGAGGTAGATGACGGTGATGGCGATGATGCGCTGGCTGTTCATGGGTCGGCTCCTGGCACCGACCATCCGACGTACGCGTGCAGATTTCATGGAGGCCGCATGGGCGGCCATCCACAGCTCCCCGATCAGCCAGCAGCCGGCAGGGTGATCGCGGCGCGGGCCCCGCCGTCCCGCCGATTGACCAGGCTGGCGGTTCCGCCGTGCAGAGCCGCGGCTTCCCGCACGAAGGTCAGCCCGAGCCCACTGCTGCGCGTGCCGGTGTCCGGCCGGGGCAGCGAGAAGAAGCGTTCGAACACCTTGCCGAGCGCGTACTCCGGCACGCCGGGACCGCGGTCGAGCACGGTGACCTCGGCCATACCGTCCCGCACCGCGGTCTCGATGCGCACCTCGCCGCCGGCGGATGAGAACTCGATCGCGTTCTGGACCAGGTTGATCAGCGCCTGGCGCAGCAGGAAGCGTTCGCCGATCACCTTGGCTGGCTGGATGGCCACTGCGACGGTGGCGAGTTGACGGACCTCGGCCTGCGGGCGCAGCATGGTCACGACCTCCTCGACCAGCGTCCCGAGATCGATCGGTTCGCGCTCACGCAGTTCGACGCGGCCTTCCAGGGCGGCGAGCTGCAACTGGAGATCCAGCAGCGACTGCAAGCGGGCGGTCTCGCCGAGCACGCCGGCCAGGAAGCGCGCGCGCTCGGCGGGCGGCAGATCCTCGCGCAGCAACTCGGCCGAGGCGCGGATGCCCGACAGCGGGCTCTTCATTTCGTGGGCCAGATTCTGGACATAGCGCTCGGCGTGACGCTTGCCCTCGACCGCTTCGAGCAGATCGGCGAACGCCGCGCGCAGGTCGGCGATCTCGCGCGGGCCGCCCGGCGGGGGCGCGACCCGTCGCCCGGTGCGCAGCGCGTTGGCCCAGTCGGTCAGCCGGGTGATCGGCACCGTCACCCACATCGTCGCAAGCACGCCGAGCAGCGCCGCGATCGCGGCGAACCAGACCACCGCGGCGGTGATGCGCTGCTGAGCGAGTTCGACGAAGAACGACACGCTGTCCGTCGGCTTGATCACGGTCAGCACTCCGACGATGCGGCCGACCGACACCACTGGCGCGGCGACGTGCAGCACCGCGGTGCGGGCATCGTCGGGGTCGATGCGGGTGGTGCGCGCGCCGTATTCGCCGCGCAAGGTCAAGATGACGTCGCGCCAACGCGAGTGATCGCGTCCATCGCTGGAACCGTCGGATGAAAAAATTACCAGGCCCCTTGCGTCGGTGACTTCGACGTGAATGTCGACGCGCGTCTTGACCAGGTCGTAGATGTGCGCGCGCAATTCGCGCCCGGCGACATCGGCGAACGCAGCGCGCAGCGCGTCGACCGCCGCTGCGTCACCGCCCTCGGTCATGCGCTGCGACACCAGGGCGGCGAGGATGTTGGCGGCGTCGACCATCCCTTCCTCGGTGGCCTCGAGGTAGCGCCGGCGCAGGTCATCGGCCAACCACGACACCAGGGGCCAGGCGCCGCCGACCGCCACCGCGAGCAGCACCAAGACGAGACGCAGGCGTAGGCTCACCAGTCCTCGCGCAGCGCGTATCCCTCGCCCCGGCGGGTGAGGATGGCGTCGACCGCCGGATCGACCGCGCGCAGCTTGGCGCGCAGATCCTTGATGTGCGAATCGACGGTGCGGTCGAGCGATGGGTCGCCGCCGCTGGCCTCGTCGATGAGTTGCGAGCGCGAGAAGATCCGGCCCGGCCGCTGGACCAGGGCGCGCAGCAGGCGGAACTGGACCCGCGACAGCGCCAGCGCCTGACCGCGGTAGGTGATGGCGAGACGATCATCATCGACCCGGAACGGCGTGCGTCCGCTCTCGGCGCTCACCGGTGCGGCGCAGCGCCGCAGGATCGCCCGGATCCGCGCCGTCACCTCGCGCGGACTGAACGGCTTGACCACGTAATCGTCGGCGCCCAACTCCAGACCGACCACCCGGTCGATCTCAGCGGAGCGCGCGGTGAGGAACAGGATCGGCACCGCCGAGCTCCGTCGCCAGGTCCGGCACAGTTCGAAGCCGCTGACGTCGGGCAGCCCGACGTCGAGCACCACCAGGTCGATGCCACCGCGGGCCAGCGCGGCGCTGGCGAGCGCGCCGTCGCGCACCCACGTCGCCACCAGGCCTTCGCTGCGCAGCGCGTAGAGCAGGCTTTCGGCGATCACCGCTTCGTCCTCGACGAGGAGGATGCTGCCCATGTCGACCACCATGGCGGTCCACATCCGAGGGCAACCCGGGGCTGATGAAGGCCAAAAAATGGACGACGGCGTGCTTGGGGCGGCACCTCGCGCGCTGAGCGGGGTGCTCCCCAGCAACGCAACCCCGGTCATATCCGCGACTTCCGATAATCGCTAAAAGGCCGGGAAAACCGCGCAAAATCGTCACGTAAGGTACCAGGCGATGCCTGTTGAAAGCACGAGGCTGGTTGAGAGCATCCCCGCCCGCGCCGATAGGCTCCCCCACAGATGCACGCAATGGTCACATATTGGAGTGGATATGGATATTGGTCACAACGGTCACCAAGAGCCCGACAGCGAACAGCGCGGAGCGGTTGAGCGCAGGTCGCCCGTCATGTCCTTCACCCGATACTTCGCCATCCCGGCACTGCTGGGAGCGGTCGCAACGACCGCGTCAGCCGCGACCGCGGATCTCGCCCTGCCCACTGGCAGCGCATCCGTCGCGATGCTGACCCAGTATGCAGCGCCGGCCCCGGCCGAGCCGGAACCCGAGACCACGCGCTTCGACGGCGTCGCCTACCGCGTGGTCGATGACGCGTTCGTCGACCAGGAGGGCGCCTGGTGGCGTCCGCTGGTGGTGACCACGACCGCGTATTCGCCAACCGTCGAGGAGTGCGACGACGATCCCGATTGCACCGCGACCGGGACCAACGCCTACACCCGCTACGGCGTGGCCGCCGACCCCAAGGCCCTGCCCTACGGCACCATCCTGCGCATCCCTGGCTACGGCGACGCTCCCGTCGACGATACCGGCTCGGCGATGCGCAAGTCGTGGTCGCGTGGGATCGTCCATATCGACCTGCGCATCCCGCTGCGTCGTTATGACGGCGCCTGGCGCAGCGAAGATGAGGCCAACCGCATCGCGCTCGCCCACGGCGTACGCCGCAATCGCATCGTGCTGATGAAGGTCGCGCCGCCGGTGCCCCCGGCCTCGCCGCTGCCCTGACGTTTCGGCGCTGGCTGGCTCCTCGGCATTGGCCTGAGCGCTTGCGCGGGCCGCCTGGGTGGGCCACCATGGGCCATGCCCAAGCGCACCACTCCTCCGCGCACCGTCGCCAAGCGTTCTGCCAGCAAGCGGACGGCCGCCGGCAAGGGCCGCCCGGCCGTGACGCGCAGCCGGGCCATCGATCCGGCCCAGGCCAGGCAGCACGTGCGCGGCCTCCTGCAATGGATCGGCGAGGATCCCGATCGCGAGGGACTGAAGGAGACGCCCGAGCGGGTCATCCGCGCGATGGGCGAGCATTTCGCCGGCTACGCCATCGATCCGGGTGCCTACCTGCGCAAGACCTTCGAGGATGTCGGGGGGTACGACGAACTGGTGCTGGTCAGCGACATCGACGTGCACAGCCACTGCGAGCACCACCTGGTGCCGTTCGTCGGCAAGGCCCATGTCGCCTACATCCCCGACGGCCGCGTGGTCGGGTTATCAAAATTGGCCCGAGTCGTCGACGCCTACGCCAAGCGCCTGCAGGTGCAGGAGAAGCTGACCGTGCAGATCGCCAACACCATCCAGCAGGCGCTGCGTCCCCAGGGAGTGGCGGTGATCGTGCAGTGCCAGCATTTCTGCATGTGCTACCGCGGCGTGAAGAAGCCAGGCTCGTGGACCACGACCAGCAAGCTGCACGGGGTGTTCCTGGAGAACCCGGCTTCGCGCCTGGAGCTGTTCACGTT
>JACDEC010000712.1 GCA_013816645.1 Planctomycetota bacterium | reverse complement strand
GCCTGGGTGCGATCGCCGCCGCCGCCCGCCGCGGCGCGCGGGTGATCGCGGTCGATCTCGACCCCGCCAAGCTGGCGATGGCGCGCACGCTCGGCGCGACCGAGGGCGTGCTGGTCGGCGACGATCTGGTCGCACGGTTGCAGGCGCTGACCGGCGGCGACGGACCGGCGGTGGCGATCGAGGCGGCGGGCGCGCCAGCGTCGTTCCGCAACTGCGTCGAGGCCGTGGCATTCGCTGGTCGCGTGGCGTGCATCGGCTACGCCAAGTCGCCGGTCGCCTACGAGAACAAGCACGTCGTGCAGAAGGAGCTCGACATCCTCGGGTCGCGCAACGCGATGCCCGCCGATTTCCACGCGGTGGTCGCGATGCTCAGCGCGGGCGACTTCCCGCTGGCCACACTGGTGTCGCGGACCGTGCCGTTCGCCGAGGCCGCTCAGGCGCTGGCCGCCTGGGACCGCGACCCCGTCGGCACCATCAAGATCCTGGTCGAGATGGCCGCCGGTTGAGCGCGCTTCATATGATAATAGGTAATATCACCGACAAATACCGGTGGACAGCCCGATGATCCCGCGATGCTGGTCGCCATGATGCAACCCTGGTTCATCGGCGCGAAGCTCGGCATCTTCATCCACTGGGGCATCTATTCAGTGAAGGGCGTGGTCGAGAGCTGGCCATTCTTCAACGACGAGATGACCTGGGACGCCTACATGGCGCAGCTCGGCGGGTTCACCGCCAAGCGCTACGATCCCGGCGCCTGGGCGAAGCTGTTCCAGGATTGCGGCGCGCGCTACGCGGTGCTCACCACCAAACACCACGACGGCGTGGCGTTGTGGGACACCGAGCTCAGCGACCTCAACGTCGTCGAACGCACGCCGGCGGGCCGCGACCTGGTGGGGCCGTTCTGCGCGGCGCTGCGCAAGCGCGGCATGAAGGTCGGCCTGTACTTCTCGCACCTCGACTGGTCGCATCCCGATTACGCCACCATCTTCAACGAGCCCTTCCCCGAGGAGCCGTGGCGCTCCAAGAAGTGGGCGTACCCGCAGCCACCCAAGGGCGCCGAACCCGAGCGCTGGGAAGCCTTCCTGAGATTCCATCGTGGCCAGCTCAAGGAGCTGTGCACGCGCTACCATCCCGACCTGCTGTGGTTCGACGGCGACTGGGACCGCACCGACGCGGCGTGGCGCATGGCCGAGCTGCGCGAGCAGCTGCATCGCTGGGCTCCGGGAGTGATCCTCAATTCGCGCATGAAGGGCCATGGCGACTACGAGACACCCGAGCAGGGCCAGCCGATGACCGCGCCAGCCGGCGCGACCTTCGAGTACTGCGTCACGCTCAACGATTCGTGGGGCTGGCGGCCGTCGGATACCAACTACAAGCCGATCGACCGGCTGATCCGCCTGTTCGTCGAGACGGTGTCGATGGGCGGCAACCTGCTGCTCGGCATCGGCCCGAAGCCGGACGGCACGTTCTCGGCTCAGCAGACGCGGTACCTCAAGGCGCTGGGCGCGTGGAACCGGCGCCATGGCGAAGCGGTGTTCGGTACTGTCGCCGGACTGCCGCATGGGCACCACTACGGTCCGTCGACGCTCAGCGCCGACCGCAAGACGCTGTACCTGTTCCTCTTCGATCCGCCCCGCCACGGCGTGGTGCTCAAGGGTCTGCGCACCAAGGTCAGGCGCGCCAGCCTGGTCGGCGCCCGCGGCAAGCTGCGCTTCACCCAGGGCAAGCCGGCGGTGCACGGGGTGCCCAGCCCGGTGTGGATCGGGGTGCCGACGCGCGGGTTGGATAAGCACTGCGCGGTGGTGAAGCTGGAGCTCGACGGTCCGCTCGTGCTCTACTCCGGCGAAGGGTCGATCATCACGTCGAACTGAGCTGCGCGTGCGCCCCAAGCCGACTCCGCCGCGAAGCCGGCGGAGCGATGCTGCGCATCGCCGCGGCTGAGAGCCGCGGTCAGGCTTGTGGCGACGCCGGCTGCGCCGTCGTGTCTCGCTGCGCTCGACCACGCTTGTCCCCGTTCGCTCGCACAGGCTCGCTCAGGGGATTGCTATTCGCGGGCTCTGCCCGCTAC
>JACDEC010000711.1 GCA_013816645.1 Planctomycetota bacterium | reverse complement strand
GGATGATCCCGCAGGCCGATGGCTTCGAACTGGTCAGCCGCGCGCTGTGGGAATACGTCGGCATGTTGTTCAACCGGTAGCCCTCTCGGCTCGCTCCACGCGATCACGCTGCTGGCCGACGTCACGAATCGAGAACCGGAACCCGCTGATGGCTTCGTTCGTCCTCGCTGTCGTCCTCGCGCTCACCGCCTTGCCGCTGCTCGCGGCGTGGGCGCACGACACCTGGCGCGGCGCCCACGGCTGGCCGCAGGATCCGGTCTGGTTCCTCGCCGGGCTGGGTGGCGCCGCGGCGCTGGTGTGGTGGCGCCGACCGAACTGGCTGGTCCACACCTTCGTGCACGAGAGCTGCCACGCCGTCGCCTGCCTGCTCACCGGGGTGCGGCTGCGAGAATTCCAGGTCAGCGACGGACACGGTGGCGCCGTGCTGCACGACCGCACCGATGCCTGGCGCACCGCGATCATCGCCATCGCGCCGTACACCCTGCCGCTGACCCTGGCGCCGGCCCTCGCGGCGCAGGACCTGGCGCGCAACGCGACCGTGCGTGACCTGTGCTCGTTGGCCGTCGGCTTTCTCGCCGTGCACCACGCCCACGCCTTGTGGCACAACCTGCGCCTGAACTTCGCCCACCGCCAGGGCGACCTGGCCCGCGTCGGCCGACCGCTCAGCCTGGTGCTGATCGCCTGCGCCCAATGCGCGACCGCGGTGTGGGTGGTGCGGACGATGTGGGGTTAGCGTTGGCAAGTCGCGGGGGCTGGCGCGCCTAGGTTCCGCGAAAATCGAAGGCTATGGATTCTTCGCATCGGGGGACTGCGTCCCCCGGGCCCCCGCAAGATGCTGGATTCAGCACCTTGCTGAGCTTCGGCGTCGCGCCGCGCATTGACCTGGGCGGTGGCGAGCGAGGCTCTGCGCATGTCCCGCCTGACCGCCGACCTGCTGCGCGTGCTGGCGATGCTGGCGGTGATCGCCATCCACGGCACCGACGCCTGGCGCACGGTGACCGAATGGCCGGTCAGCGGACGTGAATGGACCGCCTTTGGGATCGACCAGGCCGCGCGCTTCTGCGTGCCGCTGTTCGTGCTGCTGTCGGGATACGCGTTAGCCAAGCGCTACGGCGACAGCGCCACCGGCCGCATCGCCCGGACGGGCGGCAGCCGTGGCGCGCGCGAAAACCCACCCTGGAGCCTGCGCGAGTTCCTGTCCGCGCGCTTCGCTCGCGTCGGACTCCCCTTCCTGACCTGGTCGCTGGCCAACCTGGTCGTGCTGATCGCCATCGGTTGCCTGCACTGGCGGCAGACCCCCGACGTCGCCGCGCTCAGCGCCCTGCGCGCCGACGACGCGCCGCCCGCGTGGGCCGCGCTCCGTTGGCTGCTCACCGGCGCCGCCGACTACCATCTCTACTTCCTGCCGATCGTCATCCAGTGCTACCTGCTGTTCCCGCTGGTGCGACGCTGGCGCTTCTCGTGGACCGCATTCTCGCTGGCTGCGGTGCTGCCGCTGGCGGGGTTCCTGGCCTGGAAGGAATCGGCGCGCATCTGGGGGGTGTGGATCCCACCGCTGTGGAGCGTGTTCCCGCTCGCTTGGATCGGTTACTTCCTGGCCGGGACCTGGCTGGCGCGCGAGGAGGACGGTTTCGTGCGCTGGGTGGAACGCCTGCCCGCCGCGCTTTGCTGGTTGCTGGTCCTGTGCGGGCCGGCGGCGGTGGTCGGCGACGCGCTCGTCGAGATCGCGCTCGGCGTCCCGCCCGAGGGCGCCGGCGGCTTCGACCGGCCGGCGGTGATGCTCTTCCCACTCGCACTGATCGTCGCGGTGGTCCGCATGCGACGTCCGCTCGATCGGGTGCTCGC
Organism: Planctomycetota bacterium; assembly: GCA_013816645.1. Classification (GTDB taxonomy): domain Bacteria; phylum Planctomycetota; class UBA11346; order UBA11346; family UBA11346; genus JACDEC01. Next base: position 225 of record JACDEC010000711.1, on the reverse strand, counting down.
GCCGCTCGCCAAGGCCGTCACCGAGATCGCCGCGGCCTCGTTCATCACCTACCTCGCCCACACCTGGGTGCTGCGCGGTCTCGAGTCTTCGGGGCTCAAAGCCGTCTCGCTCGCCCTGTGGCTGCCGGCCGCGATCGCCGGGTCGCTGATCTTCGGCGTCTGGCTGCATCGCATCGGCAAGCTCTACCCGCGCTTCGGGATGGCGATCGGCGCCTAGCCGCGCCT
>JACDEC010000166.1 GCA_013816645.1 Planctomycetota bacterium | reverse complement strand
CCCGTGGTGTCACCGGTCAGGTGTGGGCTGACCGGCATCGCCTGCACCGCTGGCGAATGTATAGGCGACCCTGGCCTCGGCTTGGCGGGGGCTCGGGGGACGCGGTCCCCCGAAACAAAGAGTCCGGAGCCTGAGGATTTCGCGGAAAATAGGCGCGCCAGCGCCCCGCGAAATCCGAACGCGGCTAGCAGCTGCTGTTTTTCAGCAGCCTGCTAGGCGAGCAACGTTTTACAGAAGGTGCGACCCGCAGCGCCGCTCAGAGACCGCCGCCGATCTTGTTGGCGTTCACCAGGAATTGCTTGTTGATCCGCTCGAGATCGCGCGCTTCGCCGAGACGTCGCGGGTCGTGACCGGCGGCGCCGGCGTAGGCGGGGATGGCCTCGTCGAGCAGGTCGCGGGCCTGGGCGAAGCATCCCGCCGCGTGGCGCATGGTCGCCTTCTTGTGGGTCGTCCAGCCGCCGTCCTGGGGATTGGCCTGTTTGTAGGCGGCGAAGCCTTCCTGGAACAGCCGCTCGGCCTGGGTGAAGCGTTCCTCCTGGGCGCGGATGCCGACGCCGGTCGGCTTGGACGCGGTTGGGGAAGGAGCGGGCGCGGCTCCTGGTGGCGCTGGCGATGGCACGATCTCCGGGGGCACCGGTGCCGGTGCCGCGCGACGCGCGCGCAGCCCGTCGATCCACTCCTGCGCCTTCTCGACCATGCCGTTCTCGCCCCACACCGCGGTGTAGACCTCGCCGGCGGTTTTGCGGGCGCCCGCCACATAGGGCTGGGCCTCGCTGCGACCGCGGCTCCACCAGACGGAATCGAAGACCCGGAAGGAGAAGACCTGCTCACGCCGCCAGTTGGCCCAAGTGGTGATGCTCAGCGCCAGGACCGCGCCGATCACCACGAACTGGGCGACCAGCTTGAGCGCCGAGCGCCAGAACGTCCGCGGTGCCGGGGGCGCGCTCACGGGATCGCCTCCTCTTCGGCCGCGGGTCGCACCGGCTTGCCGCCGAGCGCGCGCTCGACCGCGGCCGCCAGGGCCTTGGCGGTCTCTTCCGGCGTGCCACTGACCAGGTCGACGGCGATGATCGAGCCGTCCGCCGCGACCAGGATCGCCGCCGGGATGCTCTCGACGTGGAACGCGTCGTCGATCTCGCTGTCCCAGCCGAGCGCATCGCCGATCACCGGGAAGGCGATGGCATGCTTGGCGAGGAATCCGGGTAGATTTCCCGCCGAATCCTTGGTGTCGAGACTGACGCCGATCGCCTGCAGCCCGCGCGCCTGGTAGGTCGCGATCAGCGCGGCGATCTTCGCCACCATCGGTTCGCCCGGCGGATTCCAGGTGGCGAAGAAGGCGATCAGCACCGGCTTGCCGCGCAGCGCGGACAGGTCGACCTCGCCCGCCTTGCCGTCGACGCGCGGGCCTTTCAGGGGCGGCGCGGGTCGTCCCACCAGCTTCTGCCCGCTGGTCAACGCCGAAGCCGTGACCTGGACCAGCGCGGGGTCGCCGGCGCGTTCGGCGAGCCAGGCCTGGATCTCCTCGGCCTTCAGGCCCGCCTGCTCCATCGCCAGCAGGCGCAAGACGTAGACCGGCACGCGTTCCGCGACGGGACGGGGCGGCTTGAGCAGCGCGAGCGCGCGATCGAGGTGCGGCAACGCCTGCTGCGGCTGCTTGAGCGCGAGTTGCCGCTCGGCTTCGGCGCTGCAGGAGCGCGCTGCGACCAACGGACCGAGGTCGCCGTGCGCGGCGAGGGTCGTCTCGGGCGTGGGCAACTCGGCGGGCTTCTCGACCCGTTTGACCAGCTCCTGCCAGGCCGCGACCCAGCCGAGGCCGGCCCGCTCGCGCAGCACCGGCGTCAGCGCACGGTCGCCGAGCACCTGATCGAACAGCGGCTGGGCCTTCTCGGGCGCGCCGGCGGCGGTCCAGGCATCGGCGAGCGACAACCGCAGCTCGACGAGGTCGTTGGCGGAGAGGCCGAGATCGTCCTCGAGCAGCCCGGCGATCGCCTCGGCGCGTTTGGTGCTGCCCGGCTCCTCGCGCTCGTCGGGCGCGATGCTCTCATCGACCACGCGCAGCAATTCGGCGACCGAGGCGCCAGGCAGCGCCCCGGTGACCAGGCAGAGCAGGCAGAGGACCGACGCGATCAGCCACGGGACGGGCGGGCTGGGCATGGCGGGATGATCGGAGCGCTGGACGGGAAGTGAACGGATTCCCGTCATTCGCGCAGGCGCAGCACCACCGCCACGACCTCGTTGTGCAGGGCGCCGTTGCTGAGCAGCGCGTCGCCGGCGCGCAGATCGTTGCGCCCATCCAGAGTGGTGACGCGACCGCCGGCCTCGCTGACGATCAGGCTGGTCGCCGCGATGTCCCAGACCTGCAGGCCCGGCTCGACCGCGATCTCGGCCCGCCCGGAGGCGACCAGCAGGTGCATGTAGGCGTCGCCGCCGCCGCGTTGGACTGCGCTGCGCGCGGAGAGGTCGCGGAACACGGCTTCGAGCTTGTAGCGGCGGAACCATTCGAAGGTGTAGTAGCAGAACAACGCGTCCTCGAGGCGGGCGACGCTCGACACCGCGATGCGCTGGCCGTTGCAGCGGGCCCCGCCGCCGAGCATCGCGTCGTAGCATTCGCCGAGCGCGGGGAAGTTCGCGCAGGCGGCGATGATCCGCGGGCCGCCGGGTGCGTCCTCCTCGCAGGCCACCAAGGTCGACCACAGCGGGATGCCGCGCACGAAGTTGCGGGTGCCGTCGATCGGATCGACGATCCAGCGCCGCCCGCTGCGCCCCGGCGTCGTTCCGGTCTCCTCGCCGATCCAGCCATCGTCTGGGAACGCCGACAACACGGCGTCGCGGATCGCCGCTTCGGCCTCGCGGTCGGCGACGGTGACCGGGCTCTCGTCGGCCTTCCACTCGACGGCGAGGTCCGCGCGCCGGAAATGACGCAGCGCCGCGCGCCCGCCGGCCATGGCCGCCTCGATCGCCACCGCGCGCGCGGTCGTCCGGTCTGCCGCTGGCGCCATGCCGTCTCCAGGCCGCATGCTCGGCCGCTGGGCGGACAATGAAAGCGCATGAACCGGCAAACCCCGCGGCCGTTGGCCGGTATCCACCTCCGGACCCGAGGAAGCGCATGGCCGATATCCGTACAACCACCCCGCCCGACATGGACAGCACGGGGACCAGCGGGTATGAAACCCAGGTGGACACCGCCAACGACGGGCTCGCCCCCGGCACCGAGATCTTCGGCTATCAGGTCGAGTCGTTGATCGGACGTGGCGGCATGGGCAGCGTCTACCTGGCCAAGCAGCTCTCGCTCGGCCGGGCTGTCGCCCTCAAGGTGCTGCACGCCAGCCGGATCCGCAATCCGAGCCAGGTCGAAGGCTTCCTGCGCGAGGCGCGCGCGGCGGGCAAACTCAACCACCCGCACCTCCTGATGGTCCACGCGGTGCACGCCGACGCCGACGCTGGGCTGTACTGCTATTCCATGGAGTACGTCCCCGGCTCGACGCTCAGCCGACTGGTGAAGGATTCGGGGGCGCTGACCCGGGCGGCGGCGCTGCACATCCTCTACCAGATCGCCAAGGCCCTGGGCCACGCGCACCGCAACGGGCTCATCCATCGCGACGTCAAGCCCGACAACATCCTGGTCATGCGCAACGGCGTGGCAAAACTCGCCGATCTCGGCCTGGTGCGCGACCGGTTGGAAGGCGTGGTCAGCCCGGGGAGCGGCGGCCGCATCCTGAGCATCGTCGGCACCCCGGACTACAGCGCGCCCGAACAGAGCCGCAATCCGCAGCGCGTGGTTCCCGCCAGCGACGTCTACAGCCTCGGCGCCTGCCTTTTCTTCATGCTCGCCGGCCGGCCCCCTTTCGCCGGCGAAACCGTCATCGATCTGATCGTGCGGGCCGCCACCGAACCGCTCTCGTTCCCTCCGGCGTTTCCCGCCGACTGCCGCGCATTATGTTCGCGCATGCTCGCCAAGCTGCCGGATGACCGCTTCGTCGATGGCGAGCACCTCGTCGCCGCCCTCGATGCGCTGGCGGCAGGGCGTCAGGCTCCGCCGCCGGTTATCCGTACGCCGATCCCTGCCCCTGAGGGCGATGACGAGACGGTCGAAGAGGACGAAGTCGATGAGACGTCCCCGGCGCCCGGTGGGCCAGCGCGCCGGCGGGTGGTGCGCCGCCGCCGCCGCCGCGGCTGACCGATACGCGTCAGGGCGAACTACTCCCGCCGTTTGCTGTCGATGACCAGGGTCACAGGCCCATCATTGATCAGCGACACCTGCATATCGGCGGCGAAGCGGCCAGTCGCGATCGGCCGGCCGAGCGCTGCCGTCAGCCCCTCGACAAAGCGCAGGTAGGCAGGTTCGGCCACCTCAGGGCGGGCGGCGGCGAGATACGAGGGCCGGTTGCCCTTCGCGGTGCTGGCGAAGAGCGTGAACTGGCTGATCGCCAGGATGCCACCGCCGACATCGATGACCGATAGGTTCATCTGTCCGGCGTCATCGGGAAAAACCCGCAGGCGGACCAGTTTACCGACCATCCACGCGAGATCCTCGTCGTCATCGCCATCGGCGATGCCCACCAGGACCAGCAAACCCTGGTCGATGGCACCGACCAACTCGCCGGCGATAGCCACCGATGCCGCGCGCACGCGTTGCAGGACGATACGCATGGTTCAGACCACTCCGCCGCGGCCCTGGGATGCCCACCGGGCGCAACCGGCAATCGCCGGCCGATGGCTTTGAAGCGGAGCACCGAGCGATGAAACAACCGGACCCGGCCACGTGGCCGGGTCCGGGATGGTGGAGATAAGGGGGGTCGAACCCCTGACCTCGTGAATGCCATTCACGCGCTCTACCAACTGAGCTATATCCCCATGATGCGACGGCTGAAACGGCTCACCGCGCGAGGGGTCAGACCGTAGGAACGGTGCCAACCCTGGCAAGGGGCTTTTGCGCTGCCGTGGGTATCGCCAGCCGTCGCAGCGCCACTGTCACCTTGTGCGGAAAAGCTTGGCTGAGTAGGTTGCAGGGGACCTCTTTGTGGAGCCAGCCGATGTCGATGCGTACTTTCTTGCTTCCTCTGATTCCCGTCGTGCTGGCCGGCTCCGCGTGGTCCGCCGAACCGCCCGTCGCTCCGGCCAACGGCGAGAAGCCGTGGAGTGAGCAGTTTACGATGGTGCTCAAGGAGCACGAACGCACCTTCGTGGTCTACAACGGCGCCGCTTACCTGGTCATGCAGGCCGACGATCTCAAGGATCCAGGCTTCCTCGACCGCAAAGACGTGATGATCGACGGCAAGTTCGAGCGCGCCGATCGCGACAAGGCGTGGTTCTACCATCTCGACAAGTTGGTCGCGCTCGCTCCCGCGGATCGCTGGGCGACGCGACTCGAAGGCGACAACCTGCACATCTTCGGCAAGGCGAGCACCGGGACCGCGGCGAACGGGCTGCCCCAGGTCACCCTGGCGGTGACCGCGGTCGAAGTCGCCGCGTCGGATGCGCAGGTAATCGCCAAGCTGATCGACGCCGTCCCGGCGAACGACTACGATGCCCGCCTCAAGCTGGCGGCCTCGGTGCGCGAAACCGGCCAGGCGCAAGGGAACCGCGACTTCTGGAACGTGTCCGCCGACAACATCGTCGTCCAGGCGATCGACGCCGCGCTGATCGAAGCGGAAGCCAAGAAGGACGCCAAGCTACTGCACAAGGCGATGGGCTGGGCGATCGATACGCTCAAGGATCCCACGGTCGCCGCCCGCGTGGGCAGCCAGGCCTGGATCCAGCAGGCCGGCGGACCGGACGCCGAAGCGGTCGCCCGGCGCATGCGCGCGCTGGACTTCGAGTTCTACAACGGCCAGTGGCGGCCGCGGCCGGAAGCCTACGTCCTGCAGTTCGACGACCGCTTCAACGCGATCGCCTGGCGCGACGCCGAATCCTACTACAAGCTCGGCCGCTGGGTCGAAGCCAACGCCGAACTCATTCCCCGCGCGCGCGAACTCTCGCATCGCGCCTACCAGGCCGCTTACCGCGCGGATCCCAAGCACAACGGCACCCGTCGCGAACTCGGACTCGAAGCGATCAGCGCCGGTGGCGGAGACAAGTCGACGCCTAAGGGACCCTTCAACCACGCCGACAGCGGCCTGGTCCTCGACGGACCCGAAGGCTGGCTGCGCAGCGATCCGATCTCCGGTGACGCCACCTGGATCGATCCCAAGAGCGACACCGCGTTCGTCAGCATCAAGGTGCTGCAGGGCGACAGCGCCGGGGTGGACTTCGAAGCCGCCTGGACGCGTCAGCGGACTGCGCTGCAGGGCCGCCAGGGTTTCGCGGTGATCGAGGAGGTCGACCTCCCCTTCCGGCAAGGCAAGGCCAAGCGGATGCGCTTCAGCTACAAGGAAGGTCGCTACACTCGGCTCGCCGAAACCGTGGTCGCCTACGGTTCCGAGGCCAAGTGCGCGGTGGTCCTCGACGGCAGCTTCACCGAGGGCGAGCAGGATGCGGTCGGCGGCGCGTTGCTCGAACTCTTCGAACGGTTGGTGATCCCCGCCGCCAAGGAAAAGGGCGCGATCAAGCAACCGAGCGCGGATGGCGCGGGAACGCAGGACACCAACAGCAC
>JACDEC010000710.1 GCA_013816645.1 Planctomycetota bacterium | reverse complement strand
GACGGCCGCGCCTGCGGCGCCCTTGACGCCTGCGCGCGACCGCGGCGTCGGGGTTGAAAGGAGACTCTCCAATGAGTGGTTTCGAGGATCTGAGGGTTTGGCAACAGGCGCGGGTCGTGGTGCGGGAGGTCGGCGCGATCGCGGCGGGGATGCGCGAGCAGGCGGGGCTGGGTTCGCAGATCCGGCGGGCGGCGATCTCGATCGCCAGCAATATCGCCGAAGGCGCCGGGCGACGCCATGATCGCGAACGGCGGCGGTTCCTGGATATCGCGCGGGCTTCCGCCGACGAAGTGCGCGCGCAATTGACGCTCGCGTGCGATGCCGGGTGCATTGGTCAGGCCGAGTATGAACGAGCCCACGCACAGGTGGTCATCGTCGGCAAGATGCTGACGCGGTTCATCCAGCACCTGGATGAACCGTGAGCGTGCGCTTAGCGTTTATCGCTGGGCGCTGGGCGCTGGGTGCTGGGCGCTGGGCGCTGGGCGCTCCGCCACGGCGGGGCACATTCCACGCGATCTTGAAGGTTATGACGCACAACCCATTGGCAATGCGGCCCCCTCGTCGTAACCTTCACAACCATGATGACTACGGCATGACCCTGAAAGTGCGCCTCGGGCCTGCCCTGCGCCTGCAGCGTCAGCGCCTGCAGCTCACTGTCGAGGCCGCCGCACGGTTGGCCCACGTCTCTCCCGTGACCCTCAGCCATCTCGAAAACGCCAAGGACAAGGATTTTTCGCTCGCCGCCGTCGAGCGGATCTGCGAAGCGGTGGGACTCGAGCTGGTGGTGGTGGTCCGGGGTACCGCCATGTCGAGCGCGCCAGCGCCAGCGCTGCCAGCCGCCGCGAAGCGACGGGTGCGCAGGCCACGATGAATCGCCATGGGGCGGTCCTGATCAATGGCGCACGCGCGGGCGAGCTCGTCGAGGTGGATGACGGGTATTCGTTCGCCTACGACCGTGACTACCTCGCCCACACCCACGCCCAGCCGGTCAGCCTGACGCTGCCGCTGCGCGTCGAGCCGTACCACGGCCGCCACCTGTTCCCGTTCTTCGCCGGTCTGCTCTCCGAAGGCGCGCTGGCCGATCTCCAATGCCGGATGCTCAGGATCGACGAACGCGATCTGTTCGGCCGCTTGCTGGAGACCTGCCGCGACACCGTCGGCGCCGTCACGATCGAGCCGTTGCCGTGAGCGAGCGACCGACCGGGATCCCGCCTCCCGCGCGCTGCCTCGCCACGCTCGCGCCGCTCGCCGCCGAAGGGATGGTCGATCGAGCCCAGCGCGAGCTGGCCGGTGGCAACGCCAGGTTCCCGTCGCGCATCGCCATCGTGCGCCAGGACGTGGTGCAGTACCGCTTGCAGGCGATGCAACGCTTCTCGATCTCCGGAGTCCAGGACAAGATCTCGATGCGTCTCGAACGCGGTCGTCTGCGAGCGGTCGAGCGTGACGGGACGCACATCCTCAAGCCGATCCCGTCATCGCCATTGCCGCTGGTCGCGGATGTCCCCGCCAATGAGCACGTCACCATGCTGGCCGCGCGCGCGCTGGGGATCCGCACGGCCGCCTGCGCACTGATCCGGCTGCAGGACGACGAGCTCGCCTACGTCACCCGACGGTTCGATCGCCGCCCCGACGGGTCGAAGCTGCTGCAGGAGGATTTCGGCGTGCTCGCCGGCATGAGCGAGGCCGAATCCGGGAAGAACTACAAGTACTCGTCGAGCTATGAGGAACTGGGGCGGCTCGTGGCCCTGCACTGCTCGGCCCGGCAACGCGATCTCGAGGAGTACTTCCGCCGCGTGGTTTTCTGCTTCGCGGTCGGCAATGGCGACGCCCATGTGCGCAACTTCTCCATCCTGCGCGAGGTCGACGGCTTCGTGGAATTGTCCCCGGCCTATGACCTGCTGTGCACCAACGTCCACCTTCCCGACGAATCGGACCTGGCGCTCTCGATCTTGGCGACCGAGCGACACGGCATCTTCTCGACGTCCTTTGAAGCCCTGGGATCGTACTCGGCCGGTGATTTTCGCGCACTCGCCGAGGCCATCGGACTGCATGCCGATGCGCGCGACCGGGTCC
>JACDEC010000709.1 GCA_013816645.1 Planctomycetota bacterium | reverse complement strand
ATCTACCTCGACTTCAGCCGGCAGAACGCCGACCGCGAGACGCTCGGCCTGCTGCTCGACCTCGCCGCCAGCGCCGGGCTGACCGGCAAGCTGCGCGCGATGGCCGCGGGTGAGCGCATCAACCGCAGCGAAGACCGTTCGGTGCTGCACATGGCGCTGCGCGCGGACAAGGGCGAGCGCCTGATCGTCGACGGCGTCGACGTGGTGGCCGAGGTCCACGCGGTGCTCAAGCGCATCGAGGCGTTCGCCGGCGCGGTGCGCGCGGGCAAGCGCACCGGAGCGACCGGCAAGCGGCTCACCGACGTCGTCGCCATCGGCATCGGCGGCAGCTACCTCGGACCCGAATTCGTCCACGAGGCGCTGCGCACCGACCCCGCCTGCGCCAAGGCGGCGAGCGGACGCCGGCTGCGCTTCCTGGCCAACGTCGATCCGATCGACGTCGCCCGCGCCCTCGAGGGTCTCGACCCCGCGACCACCCTGGTGGTGGTGATCTCCAAGACCTTCACCACCGCCGAAACCATGCTCAACGCCAAGACCGTGCGCGATTGGCTGCTCAAAGGCCTGAAGCGGCCCAAGCCGGCGGCGGTGATCGCCAAGCACATGATCGCGGTGAGCACCAATCTCGAAGCCGTCGCCGGCTTCGGCATCGATCCCGCCAACGCCTTCGGCTTCTGGGATTGGGTCGGCGGTCGTTACAGCGTGTGCAGCGCGGTCGGCGTGCTACCCCTGGCGCTGACCTACGGCATGAAACCGGTGCGCGAGTTCCTCGCCGGCGCGCGCTCGATCGATCGCCACCTGCTCGAAGCGCCGTTGGAGCGCAACCTGCCCGTGCTGCTCGGCTTGTTCGGGATCTGGAACAGCAGCTTCCTCGGCCGCACGTCGCGCGCGCTGCTGCCGTACTGCCAGGCGCTGCACAAGCTGGCGCCGCACATCCAGCAGGTCGACATGGAATCCAACGGCAAGCGCGTCGATCTCGACGGCGGCGAGCTCGGATTCAGCGCCGGCGAAGTCGACTTCGGCGAGCCCGGCACCAACGGCCAGCACAGCTTCTACCAGCTGCTCCACCAGGGGCAGGTGGTGCCCGCCGACTTCATCGGTTTCCGCGCCAGCCAGCAGCCGCGCGCGCTCAAGGGCGAACCGGTCGCCAATCACGACGAGCTCATGGCCAACTTCTTCGCCCAGCCCGACGCGCTCGCGGTCGGCAAGACCGCCGAACAGTGCCGCGCCGAGGGCGTGAGCGACGCGCTGGTGCCGCACAAGGTCTTCGCCGGCAACCGCCCGTCGAACGTGCTGCTGCTCGAGCGCCTCGGCCCCTACAGCTGCGGCCAGCTGCTCGCGCTCTATGAGCACCGCACCGCGGTCCAGGGCTTCGTCTGGGGACTCAACAGCTTCGACCAGTGGGGCGTCGAACTCGGCAAGGTCCTGGCCAAGCAGGTGCGCACGCAGCTCGCATCCAGCCGGCGCGCCGGTGGGTCGGTCGCCGGCTTCAATCCGTCGACCAGCGCGTTGCTCGAGCGCTACCTCGGTGGGGCGCAGCGCGTCGGTGGCCAAGCCAAGACCAAAACCAGGACCGGAGCGAAGGCGGGCAGGAGCACGAAGTGAGCGCCGCGACCATCCGGGCGGCCCGGCGCAGCGATGTGCCGACGATCCTCGGATTCGTCCGCCAGCTCGCCGACTTCGAGCGGCTGAGCCACCTGTGCGTCGCCACCGCCGAGCAGTTCGACGAAGCGCTGTTCGGAACGCGGCCGTGCGCCGAGGCGTGGATGGCCGAGATCGGTCCGACCACCGTCGGCTACGCGCTCGCTTTCACCACCTTCTCGACCTTCGTCGGTCGCCCCGGCCTATGGCTCGAGGACCTTTACGTCGCGCCGGTCCATCGTCGTCACGGCATCGGCACCGCCATGCTGCGCCACGTCGCGGCGATCGCCGTGGAACGCGGGTGCGGTCGACTGGAATGGTCGGTGCTCGATTGGAACGAGCGCGCCATCGCGCTGTACCGCAGCCTGGGCGCCGACCTGCTCGGCGACTGGCGCATCAACCGGCTCACCGGCGATGCGCTGCTGCGGGTCGGCGC
>JACDEC010000708.1 GCA_013816645.1 Planctomycetota bacterium | reverse complement strand
TCGCCGGCCTGTGCGCCGCGGCGCAGGCGGCGAAGCGTCCGCCGACGCTCGGCCTGCTGCACGAAACCATCGCCCTGGCGATCGCCTACGGGGCGCCGACCTACAATGCCGGCGACCATGCGGGATGCGGGAACTTCTACGCCGAGGCCGCCGCCACGCTGGCCACGGCCTGCGCGGGATCGCCGCGCGCCGGCCTGTTCGCAACCCAGGGACTCGCCGACCTCGCCGATGCCCGCGAGCGATTCGCCGGCGAGGATGACGTCGATCGCCGCGCCTGGACCATGCGCTTGGCCTTCGACCTGATCAACCTGGCCTGGGAATCGGAAGCTGCGCGCGGCGCCGGCCTGACCGCGATCGGTCAGCAGTACCTGCAGCGCGGCAACTACGCCGAAGCCGAGGCCGCATTAGCGCGCGCCGACGAGATCCGCGACGATCTGCGCGGCAGCCAGGCCAGCGGGCTCGCCGTCGAACTGCGCCTGGCCCCGCTGTTCGCGGCCCAGGCGCTGCTCCCGCAGGGACGCTACGCCGATGCCGCGGAGATCCTCGCGCGCGGGCTCGATCAACTGCCCGAACTCGCCACCGTCGATTTCGACCTGCGCTCGCTCTACGCCAACTCAGCGGACCTGCGCGCCGCCATCGACGACCTCGCCGCGGTCGCGGCCCAGGCCGACACCGCGGTCGACACGCTGGTCCTGCTGGCGATCGAATACCATTTCACCGGCGAGCGGGCGCGCGCGACCACGTTGATCGCACGCGCACGCCAGCGAGCGCCGGATCATCCGGGCGTGCGGCTGTTCGCGGCCGTAGCAGTGGCGCCCGCGGCACCGGCCGCTGCCGCGCCAACGGATGGCGAACCAGCGATTCCCTGACCGGATCGTTAGCGAGCGTCGCCAGAGAAAGTCGCCAGCGAGCGCAGGCAAACAGGCCCCATGGTCGCTCATTCCTTCCACAGCGAGTCCCCCGCGAGACCAGTCGCGCGTGGCGATCCCGGCGCGGTCGGCGATCCTGTCCGACCATGATCACGACGGTCAAGCCGCTGGGCATCGCCTTCATCGGTGCGGGCGGCATCGCTGGCGTGCAGGCCAAGGCGCTCGCCGGCATGCCCGAGGCGCGGGTGGTGGCCTGCGCCGATCCCAATCCAGTGGCGCGCGCGCGGCTAAGCGGAACGTACGGCGTCGAACGAGGCTACGCAGACTGGCGCGAGATGCTCGCCGACCAGCCTGACATCGATGCGGTCAGCGTGTGCACGCCCAACCGGCTGCACGCCGAACCGACGATCGCGGCGCTGCGCGCGGGCAAGCACGTGCTGGTCGAGAAGCCGATGGCGATGAACGCCGAGGAAGGCCAGGCCATGGTCGACGCGGCGCGCGCCGCCGGACGCCAGCTGGTGGTCGGCTTCCAGGTGCGCTTCTCGCCTGGCGCCGAGCTGATCCGCCGCCAGATCGCCGACGGCGTGCTCGGACGCATCGTCTACGCGCGCTGCCGTGCCCTGCGCCGGCGCGGCATCCCCGGCTGGGGCGTGTTCGGTCGCAAGGATCTCCAGGGCGGCGGCGGCCTGATCGACATCGGCGTGCACCTGCTCGAAGCCGCCCACGACCTGATGGGCTCGCCCGAACCGGTCGCGGCCACCGCGGCGGCCTGGACCTACCGCGGCGACCGGCCGATGCAGGCGCTGGCGCCGTGGGGCGCGTGGGACCACGCCAGCTACAGCGTCGAGGACCTGGCGGTGGGCCAGGTGCGCTTCGCCGGCGGCGCCTGCCTGGCCATCGAATCGAGCTTCGCCGCGCACATCGAACAGGATGTCTGGGAACTCGATCTGCTCGGCGAGCGCGGCGGCGCGACGCTCACGCCGTGCCGGGTGTTCACCGACCAGGGCGGCTACCAGATGGACCTGGCGCCGGGCTGGCTCGAGGACGGTCCGCTGTTCCCGTACAAGATGCGCCACTTCGTCGCGGTGTGCCGCGACGGCGCGCCGAACCGCGCGCCGGGCGAGCACGGGGTACTCGTCCAACGCATGCTCGACGGCCTCTACGCCAGCGCCGCCGCCGGCCGCGAAGTCCGGCTCGACGCCGCCGC
>JACDEC010000707.1 GCA_013816645.1 Planctomycetota bacterium | reverse complement strand
CATCGGACGCGGGTCGGGCCGATGGCGCTGCGACCGGCGCCGGGGCAGCTGCTGCTGCCGGGTGCGCGGCGGGCGCATCGGCCTGCGGCGTCATCGAAATCACCCGGCGACTGCCGTGCTTGCTGACCACCGGCGCCGCCTTGGGCTCTGGCTTGATCGCGGCGAATACATCGCTGACTTCGATCTCCTGACCCATCGGTGCGCTCGTCGGCATCGCGACCTTGGCGACCGGCGCCGCCGAAGCGACGCGCGGCGCGGGTTTGGCGACCTGGGCTGGCTTGGCCGCGGGCGCCGCAGGCGCTGCTTCGAGGGGCGGCAGATCGATGTTCAGGCTGTCAGCCGCTGCGCTGGCGGCGGGCGCGGCGGCATCGGCCGGCGGACCCCATTCGACCTTCTGCGGCGCGCGGCAGGACGGGCAGTAGATGGCGTCGCCAGCGCACGACGGCGAGATCTTGCTGGTGAAGCCGCAGACCGCGCAGGTGAACTGGACGCCGACGTTGGTCATCGCGCCGACCGACCTGGCCTCCTTCACCGCCGCCGGCGTGACCCGGGTGATGGTGACCGTGCGACCAGTCGACTCCTCGAGGTCGGTCTCGGTCTTGGCGATCTGCACGTCCTTGCACTGCGGGCAATGGATCGGCTTACCGGCGTACTTGGCCGGGATGCGCGCGCGGTAACTGCACTTCGTGCATTCGAAGCGCATCTTTTCGTTGTCGTTGCCGGAGAACGCCGGTTCGTCGGCCGCCAGGCTGGCGACGATCGGCGACGGCACCGGCGAGCCCTTCACGACCTGCGGAACCTGGCAACCGGGACAGCGGATGGTCTTGCCGTCGTACTCGGCGCCGAGCTTGCCCTTGTAGCTGCAGGCCGGGCAGGTGAACAGGATCTTGGAACCACCAGGCGCGGTTGCGGAGGCTGACGTCACCACGGGGTGCGCGCCGCTGCCGACGGCGTCGACCTTGTGCAACACCACGGTGTTGCCGGTCGCCGGCGCGCCGGCCTCGACCACCGCTCCGACCGGCTGCACCGAACGGCACCCGGGACAGTGGATGCTGCGGCCGGAGTAATGCGCCGGGATCTTGGCGCGATAACCGCAGGCGGCGCAGGTGAACAGCAATTTTTCGAGGGTGGTCATGGTCACTCGCAATGATGCCCCGGTGGTACGCCGCCGAACCGGCGAAAACAACCTGGAAGGGCAGCGCATACTAGGTGCTGTCAGGCGGACGTGTTGCACCAGATCAGCGGATCCCGCGCGCTACCTCTGAAGAGAGCCGCAGCGATGGCCCTGGTCGCGCCAGCGAGGCCGCAGGCCTGCCACCAGACACGTCAGGAACGATCGGCCAGTCGAGCGACGAAGGCCCGCGGGCTGGTGCCAAGGGCGCGGCGGAACACGCGATGGAACTGGGCGTAGCTGCCGAAGCCCGCCGCCCGCGCCGCCAGTTCGAGGTTGCGCTCCCCGGCATGCAAGCTGGCGAGCAGCCGATCGAGGCATTGACCGTTGCGGTAGTCGACGAGCGACACACCGAGTTGCTCGGAAAAGCTGCGTCCCAGGTGATCGGCGCTGAGCCCCACCGATGCCCCGAGCGCACTGGCGTCGAGCGCGTCGACCGAGTGGCGCAGGAGGCGTGCCGCATTGGCGACCGCGGGATGCACCGCGCGGACCGGCAGGTCGACCGGTGCCTGGCGCCAGGCGTGCCACAGGCGCGACAGTGCGTAGCGCAAACCATCGGCGACAACCTGGCCATCGTCCTGCAACGCGAGATCCCCGAGCAACGGCGCCAGCGCGCGCGTGGTTTCGCCGCTGAGCATGCGCGCCAGGACGCTTGCGGAGGGCTGAGCGAGCAGCGCGTCGGCACCGGCGGCGACCGCCGCATCGATAAGCGCGCGCGGCCAGACCACGGTCGACACCTGGAAATCCGGCGAGCGAGCGATCCACCCCGCATCCTGCGCGGGCAACACCCACACCAGGGCATGGGACTCGAGATCGACCCGCTGCCCGTCGATCAGCAGGGTCGCGCGCCCGTTGCGCGCGAGGTGCGCGCGAACCGCATCGTCGCCCGCGTGCGCGTGGTCCGCAGGG
>JACDEC010000706.1 GCA_013816645.1 Planctomycetota bacterium | reverse complement strand
GCCCCCGTCACCCTCGCGCGCATGGACGACACCGCTCGGCTGCCGCCGCTGCTGCTGCCGACGCCGCGCCGGCTGCGGGTATCGGCCGGGCGGCTGAGCGTCCCGGCTACGGTGGCGGTGGCCGGCGACGCGGTCGAGGCGGTCATCGCCGCCATCCCCCAGGCACATGCAGCGACCTCGGCGGCGGATGCCTGGCTGACCTGCCGGCTGGGCGAGGTCGAGGAGCCCGGCGTCGAAGCCTACCAACTGACCATCGGCGCGGTACGCTGCCAGCTCGTGGCCCGCACCATCGCCGGCCTGCGTTGCGGCGCGGCGACGCTCGCCCAGCTGCTGCGCCAGTACGGCGACGCGGTGCCCGAGCTGACCATCGACGACGCCCCGGCCTTCACGGTGCGCGGAGTGATGCTCGACGTGTCGCGCTGCCGCGTCCCGACCATGGCCGAGCTGGGTCGCGTGGTGGCGACGCTCGCGGGCTGGAAGATCAACCACCTCCAGCTCTACACCGAGCACACCTTCGCCTACCGCGGCCACCAGGCGGTATGGGCCGAGAGCTCGCCGATGACTGGCGACGAGATCCGCGAGCTCGACGCGCTGTGCGCTGGGCACGGCATCGCCCTGGTCGCCAACCAGAACTGCTTCGGCCACCTCGAGCGCTGGTTCAAGCATCCGGCCTACGCGCCGCTCGCCGAGATCCCGCCGGATGGGAAGTGGACATTCAATGGTCTGGTCTGGCGCGACGGCGGCTTCAGCCTGTGCCCTTCGGATCCGGGGGCGCTGCCGCTGGTGGACAATCTGCTCGATCAGCTGCTGCCCTGCTTCTCCACGCGGCTGGTCAACATCGGCTGCGACGAGACCTTCGACCTCGGCCAGGGGCGTTCACGCGAGGACGTCGTGCGGCGCGGTCGCGCCGAGGTCTACCTCGATTTCGTCGCGCGCATCTGCGCGAGCGCGCGTATGCGCGGCTTCCGACCGATGTTTTGGGCCGACATCGCCCTCGAGCATCCCGAGGCGCTGGCGCGCCTGCCCGACGACCTGATCTGCCTGGCTTGGGGCTACGAAGGCAGCGCGCCGTTCGCCCGCTGGTGCGAGCAGCTGCGCTCCATCGGCCGCGAGGTCTGGGTCTGTCCCGGGACCAGCAGCTGGTGCTCGATCACCGGTCGCACCGAGGAACGCCGGCAGAACCTGCTCGCCGCGGCCCGCGATGGGCTCGCCGGCGGGGCATTGGGCTACCTGATCACCGACTGGGGCGATCACGGTCACCGCCAGCAGTGGCCGATCGCGCTCAACGGGCTCGCCGAAGGCGCGCACCGCGCCTGGAGCGGCACCGCCGACTTCGATGTGCGCGCGACCTCGCTGCACGCGTTCAGCGACCGCTCGCTGACCGTCGCCAGCTGGCTCGACGCGCTCGGCAACGTCGACCTGCCCCTGCGCCGGATCGGCGGACGGCCAGCGGCGGACGGAACTCCGACGCCGCTGAGCAACAACACCGCGCTGTTCGTCGATCTGCACAAGCCGCTCGATGCGACCTGGGTCGGCGACCACGCGATCTGGACCGCGGTCGCCCAAGGCGTCGCCGCGCTGGCTCCGCCCGACTTCCTCGCCAGCGGCGTGCCGCTGCAGCTGGCGCATGAATGCCGCCACGCCTGGCGGGTCGCCGAGCTGGCCGCGGTGCGCGGGGCATGCCGGCGCACGCCCGACGGCAAGCTCGCCTACACCGCGCTGGCGAGCACGTTGCGCCAACTGATCGCCGAGCACCGCGCGCTGTGGCTCGAGCGCTCGCGACCTGGCGGCCTGGCCGAGAGCTGCGCGCACTACCAGCGCGTCGCCGACGAGTTCGACGCCGTCGGCCTGTCGAGCGCCCCGCGATGAGCCCGCCCGACCTCCGCCTCGTCGCCGGAGCGATGACCGGCACCTCGCTCGACGGGATCGACGTCGCGCTGGTCGCGATCACGGGCAAGGGACTGGGCATGCGCGCGCGCTTCCTGCGCGGCCTGGCCCGACCGCTCGGCGCGCTCGCCGGGCCGCTGCGCGATCTCGCCGAGCAGCGGCCGATGACCGCTGGCGCCATCGCCCGCCTGGCCACCGAC
>JACDEC010000705.1 GCA_013816645.1 Planctomycetota bacterium | reverse complement strand
GCCCAGTCGCACCTAGGGTTTCGTCGTGGGACCGGTCCTACCTCTGTCGCAGGCCGGAAGCCGTTTCCTCTGGAATTCATCGTTGTCGACTCTAGAAACAGCGCCGATCCGGGGCTGTAGCTCAGTTGGTAGAGCGGTTCGTTCGCAATGAACAGGTCAGGAGTTCGACTCTCCTCAGCTCCACAACACAAGCCGGCGAGGCCGGGCACGAGGGGAAGCGGCAACACCGCTTCCCCCGCTGCGTTGAGCGCCGGTCAGGCGGTCATGATGCCTGAATGCCTGCCGCAGTCGGCGCAGCGGCCATCGTCGGCCAGCCGGTCGCGGCGAGCCGTACCCCCTGCCCGCCAGACCAACGTCGCCTCGCAGCCTCGGCAGCGGCTGTGGGAATCGAAATCGTCATAGATCGCCAGGTCGGCAGGCAGCGTCGCGCGAGCTGCGGCATAGCGCTCGGCGCGAACCGCCGGATCGGCGGCGGCCCGACGCAGGCAGAGGTGCGCGGCGGCGATCCGCTCCCAGTCCAATGTCGGCGCCACCCCGTGATCGACCGCCAGCTGCACCTCGACGTGGCGCGCGCGTGCGACGATCGTCTTGGCCAGCGGCCCGGGCTCGCTCGCGACCAGCAGCACCCAGGCATCGGCCTCGGCGAGCAGTTCGTCGACCAGCGCTGCGCCGATGCTACCAGCAGTCGCGATCACCAGGGCGCCCTTGCGGCAGCGGCGCAACATCGCCAGGCCGAGTGGATGGCGCAGCGACTCGCTCCACGCCGCGCACACCCCGTCGGTGCGCAGCTTGGCCTGGGCCGCGATCAGCGTCGCCTCGTCCAGGGGCCGGCGGTAGGAGGTCGCGTCCGCCGCATCGTCGCCGGCGAATGCGGCGCCATCGCGCGCGCCGACGGCGAGCAGGCGCGCGCCGGGACGCCAATGGTAGAGCGGCAGCTTCTCGACATTGCGGGGGACGATCTGCGCCGCGCTGCCATCGTGGGCATCGGCGGGCGGAAACAGCGGCATGCTACTCGAGCAGTCGGCCCAGGTGCGCGCACGCCTCCTCGGGGAGGTTGGTGGCGCGGGTCAGCGACAAGTCGTTGCGCAACCCTTCCTGGACGACCTGGCGTTCGAGGTATTCGTTCGACGCGCTGTTGGCGGGCAGGCCGTAGATGGCGAAGCGCACGTCACCGGTTGCGACCACGCGGTCGCGCGCGAGTTGCGCCAGGCGGACCTTGGCGGCGGCGACCAGACCCATGGCCATGCCGTCCATTTGCGAGTATTCCTCTTCGAGTCCCTGGGCGTTGAGCGCGAGTTCGACGGCGGTGCGGTTGCGCCAGCCCCCCTGCATGAGGTGCGGGCCGGCCAGCATGGGCAGGCCGAGTTCCTGCAGACGGCGCAGGAGCAGGAAATCGTCGGCGTAGGTCGCGATCGACACGCGCGAACCGATGAACGGCCAGTTGTCGAGCAGCGGGGTGCGGCCGTCGCAATACAGGTGCACGAACGCCAGCGAGCTCAGCGCGGTGATCGGCTTGATCAACGAATGCGCGCCGCGTTCGAGGTGGCCGAGGATGCTCGGCGGCAGGACGATGCTGACTCGTCGCCAGGATGAGGCCGCTTCGGCGGCGAAGGCGAAGGCCTGGCTGACAACCTGCCACGGATTCGAACTGCCATCGATGGCTGCGCCGAGGTGGCTGCCGCGGCTGGGTTCGTCGAGGCCGTCGATCCACAGTCGGCCACGGCAGTAGAGGCGCACGACCTGGGTCGGGTAGCATTCGGCCAGCGACCATTGGGCGAGCGCCAGGCGGCCGCAACGCACCGCCACCGCGGCGCCGTCGCGCTCGGATGCGAGCAGCGCGCGCAGCTCGGCGCGGTCGATGCGCAGCGGCGAGCGTTCCTCGGCTGCGCGGTGCATGCCGCATTTGACCAGCGCGCCGTCGACCAGGCTGAGCAGCAGCGGCGCGCTCAATTCGGTGAGGTTGCTGTCCGCGAGCACGTGCTCGACCTGGATGACCGCGTCCGCGGCTGCCTTGGCGCCCAGTCCCAGGCGGTCGGCGAGCAGGGCTTCGAGCCAGGCGCGGTCCCAGGCGCGACGGCGCCCGTCGAGGT
>JACDEC010000165.1 GCA_013816645.1 Planctomycetota bacterium | reverse complement strand
GAAGGCGCTCTTGGCCTGGGTCGCGGCCTCGGCCCCCTCCTTGGCGACGCGCAGCGACTCCACGGACGCCGAGAGTTCGGCCGTGCGCTCGACGACTCGTCGCTCGAGGTCGGCATGCGCCTCGCGCAGATCGCGCTCCGAGGCCAGGCGTGCGGCGTCCGAGCGGTTCAGGACGACGGCGACCAGGCAGATGATCGGCAGGAAGCAGGCGACGGTCAACGCCACCTGGATCGCCAGGGCGAATTCCTGGCCGTAGGCGCCGTGGCGCAGGTTGTGCATCACCACGGCCCCGACCACGATCGGCACGATCGTCGCGCCAAGCAGGAGCGGCCGGGCGATACGGCTGCCGGCGCCGGCGCCGACGATCGCCGGCATCATCCCCACGTCCGGGCGGGCGCAGAGCAGTCCGATCGAGAGCACGGTGAAGCCAACGGTGGTGTGCAAGGCCATCTGCCCATAGCGGGCGAGACCATGGAATTCGCGGACACCATACAGGTAACCCAGCAAGGTGATCAGGGCGATCGTCAGCACGACCAGCATCGTACCCTGGGCTAAGCGCGAACCGTGGACGCGGCCACCAACCAAACGGCACAGCGCTGATCCAGAGAGCAGGAAGGCGAAGGCCGAGGTCGGATGCATCCGGGTTGGCGCCAACGAGGCGAACGCCTGCGGCGGTTCGCGGAACAGCAGTTCATCGATGCCGAGATCGACGCCGAACAGGTACTGCGCCAGCGTACCCGCACCGATCGCCAGGCAGATCCCGGCGCAGAAGCCTCCGAGCAGTCTGGCGGGCAGACGGCGGGGCCTTGCCAGCAAGACCAAGGCGAACCCCCCGGCGACGAACCCCGCAGCCGCGTTGGGCTTCATCGTCACCAGACCGGGCAGCACGGTCTTGAGCCAGGCAATGTCGAATGCCCATCCGACCAGCACCCCTATGCCGATCAGGGCGACGCAGAGGCCCAGGGCGCAGGCCACCGTCTGCAGGCGTACGATCGCAGCATCGGATTGCAGGGCAGGCACGGGGAACCGATGACCATCCTACGCGGGCACCATCGGCCGGGCAATTGCCCAGTCAGCCCCGTTCCCCGTGCACGATGCCTGACCGTGCTACGACGCGGCCGTCCGGTAGTCGAGGCGTTCGACTTGCAGCGACGCCCGGTTGAGCGCGTCCAGGTAGGCCAACGCCGAGGCGTGGACAATGTCGGTCGAGAGGCCCTTGCCGCCGATGGTCACGCCGCGCACCGAGGCGCGGATCGACACCTCGCCCTGCGCGTCGCCGCCCTTGGTGACGGCGCGCAGCCGGTAGTCCTCGACCAGTCCGTCCACCCCGCAGATGCGGTTGATCGCCGCGACCACGGCGTGCACCGGACCGTCGCCGGTGGCGGCATCGGTCTTGGACTTGCCATCCTTGACCAGCCGCACCGTGGCGGTCGCCATCGCGCCGCTGCCCGCGCTCTCGCCCGAAGCCGAGGCGGTGTGCAGGTAATCCAGGCGCCAGACCGACGCGGTGGTACCGCGCACCACCTCCTCGACCAGGGCGATGAGGTCGCCGTCGTACATCTCCTTCTTCTTGTCGGCCAGGATCTTGAAGGCGTCGAACACCTTGTTGAGGTCGGCGTCCTCGACGGCCAGGCCCAGTTGCTCCAGGCGCTTGCCCAACGCTGCGCGCCCCGAGTGCTTGCCCAGCACCATGTTGGTGTCGGGCACGCCGACCGACTTGGGCGTCATGATCTCGTAGGTCTCGGGATTCTTCATCATCCCGTGCTGGTGGATGCCGCTCTCGTGCGCGAAGGCGTTGTCGCCGACGATCGCCTTGTTGCGCTGCAAGGGCAGGCCGGTGATCGACTGCAGCAGGCGCGAAGCGCCGTAGAGGTGCTGGCTGACGATGCCGGTGGTGATGCCGGGGAACTGATCCTTGCGCACCCGCATCGCCATCACGACTTCCTCGAGCGAGCAGTTGCCCGCGCGCTCGCCGATGCCGTTGATGGTGCATTCCACCTGCCGCGCGCCGGCGCGCACCGCGGCCAGCGAATTCGCCACCGCCAGGCCGAGGTCGTTGTGGCAGTGCACGCTGATCACCACGTCGTCGATGCCGCGCACGTTCTTGCGCAGGTAGCTGATCAGGTTGGCGTAGTCCTCGGGGTAGGCGTAGCCCACGGTGTCGGGGATGTTCACGGTGCGGGCGCCCGCGTCGATCACCGCCTGGACCACCTCGGCGAGGAAATCCGGCTCGGTGCGCGAGGCGTCCTCGGGCGAGAACTCGATGTCGTCGCACAGCGTGCGCGCGTAGGCCACCGACTCGCGCGCCTGCTTGACGATCTCCTCCTTGACCTTGTTGAGCTTGAACTGGCGGTGGATCGCCGAGGTCGCCAGGAAGATGTGCACGCGGCCGCGCGACCCCGCCGGCTTGACCGCCTCGGCGGCGCGTTCGATGTCACCCTTCAGGCTCCTGGCCAAGCCGCAGATGATCGCGCGCTGGCTCTGCTCGGCGATGGTCTTGACCGCGGCGAAGTCGTCGGGCGAGGCGACCGGGAAGCCGGCCTCGATGACGTCGACGCCGAGGGCTTCCAGGGTGCGGGCGACCTCGAGCTTCTCGCCCAGGTTCATCGAAGCGCCGGGCGACTGCTCGCCATCGCGCAAGGTGGTGTCGAAAACGATGACCCGGTTGGGGTCGCGGGACTGGGGAGGGTTCATGGCGTGGCGGCGCAGCCGTTGGCGGCGCCGTTCCTGTCTGCAGAGGTTGGACGATGGACGCGGGGAGCGGACGCTCGAAACCCGCACGACGCGGGGTTGCGGCTAGAGCCGGAACCCCTGCATAAGTCGCCGAAGCAGCAGTGCGCCAATGGCCGACATGGTCCCGAGATCATGGGGGCGCAACGACATTATCAAGCTCGGCCCTAGAAACGGCCAATTGTCGATTCAGCGGAGCATCCAGGAGCGCAGCGACAGATGCGACGCGTCAGGCTGGGGGGCAGCGCCGTAGGCGCGTTGGCGGGGGGAGACCATCCCCCCGCCGGACGAGTTTCGAGGTCCAGGAGCGAAGCGACAGACCGAGAAACTCGAACTAAGGCAAAGAGCTAGCCTCGAACCAGTACCTCTTCACGTCGCGAATCATCACCAGGAACTGGTCCCACTGGGCGGGCTTGACCAGGTAGGAGTTGGCGAGCAGTTCGTAGCACTGGTGGATGTCCTCGCGGCGCGCCGAGGTCGTGAGGATCACGGTCGGGATCATGCGCAGGCGCTCATCGCCCTTGATGCGCGCGAGCAGCTGCCGTCCGTCCATACGCGGCATGTTGAGGTCGAGGAGGATGAAGTCCGGCTTGCGGGCACCGGTCCCCGATCCGCAGCTGGTCAGATAATCGAGGGCGTTGGCGCAGTCGTTCATGGTGATGAATTCGGCGACCAGTCCGGTCTCGGCGAACGCTTCACGGGTCAGTTCGATGTCGGCGGGATTGTCGTCGACGAGCATGACATTGGGCAGCCGGTCATTCATGCGAGCGGGATCCTGGCGGTTGTAGCTGCCATGGCCATGGCCAGACGCTGTACATTGCCACCCTGTTGAACCTTGCACGAACGAACGGCCCCATCGTCACGGGCCTCCCAGGGGATCGAGGAACCCTGTTGCCAGCGCGCCAGCCGATGCCAGGTTGCCCGCCTGGAGCGCTCCCATGGCCAAGGCCCTGATCAAAACCCCGCGTGGCGACATCCGTGTCGACTTGTTCGCCAAGACCGCGCCCGGCGCCGTCGCGAACTTCATCAAGCTGGCGAAGTCCGGATTCTACAAGGACCTCGCCTTCCATCGCGTGGTGCCGCAGTTCGTCATCCAGGGCGGCTGCCCGAACACCCGCGCCGGCGCCACCGGCATGCCCGGCACCGGCGGTCCCGGCTGGAAGATCCCCTGCGAAGTGGGTCCCGGCAACCCCGAGCGCCACTCCCCGGGGACGCTGAGCATGGCGCACGCCGGCAAGGACACCGGCGGCAGCCAGTTCTTCATCACCCACAAGGCGACGCCCCACCTCGACGGCGTGCACACCGTCTTCGGTCGCATCGCCGATCCGAAGGCCATCGACATCGTGCTCAAGATCCAGCAAGGCGACCGCTTCAGCGTCGAGATCACCGAGGAGTGATCGCGGCGCCTTCACGCGAGGGCTGGTAGCCGTCGCGACTGGTCGCTGTCGCAGCACAGGTGTCGATCCGCTACGGACAGCCGCGGCGCGGGTATACTGCGCCGATGGCCAAGGACCGTTTGGGAACCTACCGCGCCAAGCGCGATTTCACCGCCTCGCCGGAACCGACCGGGGGGCGCGGGCGCGGGACGCGACATGTCCTGCGCTACTGCATCCAGAAGCACCTCGCCAGCCACCTGCACTACGATTTCCGGCTCGAGCACCACGGCGTGCTGCTGTCGTGGGCGGTGCCCAAGGGACCCTCGCTCGATCCCGCGGTCAAACGCCTGGCGATGCACGTCGAGGACCACCCCTACGACTACGGCGACTTCGAGGGCATCATCCCCAGCGGTTACGGCGCCGGCATCGTGATGCTCTGGGATTCTGGCACCTGGTCCCCCGAGGTCGACGATGTCGACGCGGCGTTGAGCGCGGGCGAACTCAAGTTCTCGCTGCACGGCGCCAAGCTGAAGGGTTCGTGGGTGCTGGTGCGATCGTCCGGCCGCTTCGGCGGTGAACGCGGCTGGTTGCTGATCAAGCACCGCGATGCCTGGGCCGGAGACCTGGTGATCACCGAACAGGCCCCGCACAGCGTGAAGAGCGGGGGCGACTTTCCCGACATCCTCGCCGCCGAGGATCCGGTGATCTGGGAGTCGCACCGTCCCGCCAAGGGCGGTGTCGCTGGCGCGCTGTTCACCGACATCATCGCCGAAGCGGTGCGCATCAAGTCGGCGCGGCGAGCGCCGCGCGCCATCCGCACCCGCGCTCATCGGACCAAGGTCCGCGGCTGAGCGGCGCTTGCCTCGTGGAACGCGCGGGCTCTGATGCCCGCGCATGGCCGACCTCTCTCCCGCCCAACGCGGTTTCGTCGAGCTGCTGATCGACCGTCAAGCCCTGCGCTTCGGCGACTTCACGCTCAAGTCGGGGCGCAAGAGCCCGTACTTCATCAACACCGGCTGCTTCAACAACGGTGGCGACCTCGCCCGGCTCGGGTCAGCCTACGCCGCGACCGTGCGCGCGCACTTCGGCGACGCGGTCGCGGTGGTCTTCGGTCCCGCCTACAAGGGGATCCCGCTCGCGCTGGCGACCGCCCAGGCCTACGAGCAACTGGTCGGCCGGCCTGTGGGCTGGGCGTTCGACCGCAAGGAAGCCAAGGATCATGGCGATGGCGGGATGTTCGTCGGCGCCGCGCTGACCCGCGACCTGCCGATCGTCATCGTCGACGACGTCATCACCGCGGGCACCGCGCTGCGCGAATCGCTCGCCAAGCTCGCCGCGACCGGCGCGCGCGTGCTCGGCGCCATCGTTTCGGTGGACCGCCAGGAGAAGGGCCGCGGCGAGCGCTCGGCGCTGCGCGAGCTCTGCGACGAGAGCGGCATCGCAGTCGTGCCGATCGTGGCCATCAGCGACGCGGTCGCGCACCTGGTCGCCGCGGGACGCCTCCCGGCCGTGGACGCTGAACGGGTGCGCGCCCACCTCGCGGTGGCGGGGGCCGCGTCGAGCCCATAAGGGTTTCAGGTGGAGTGCTCGAATCCCTTGTAGGTGAACGGCACCACCCGACCGGCGCGGTCCTCCATCAGGATCTCGCGCTGCTCGATCAGCCACCCGACCACGCACAGCCGGTTGGCGAACGGCCAGGCGAGCTGGAGGTGCGGCCATTGGTCGGGAGCCACCGCAGCCAGGAGTTCGTAGTCCTCGCCATCGCACAGCGCCGCGCGCACGGTGTCGCTCATCTCGGGGACGTCGGGATGCACCGGCACTTGCGCGGGCAGCAGCAGGCAGCCGCAGCCGCTGGCTTCGGCGAGCTTGGGCGCGTCGGTGGCGAGCCCATCGGACAGATCCATCAACGCATGCACCGCAGGATGGCCGGCGAACCACGCGCCCTCGGCGAGCAGCGGTTGCGGCGCGAGGTGCCGACCCGAGGCCAGGCTGCCGCCGAGCGGGCCGGTGACGACCAGCAGATCGCCAGGCGTGGCGCCGCTACGCTTGAGCAGGCGGTGCTTGGCCGCCTCGCCCCACACCGTCACCGATACCACCAGCGCGTCGCCGCCGCAGGTGTCGCCGCCGAGCAGCGGGCAGTGGTGCCGGGCGAGTTCGGCGATCAGCCCATCCATGATCGCGGCTGCGTCCCAGCGCCCGGGACAGACCAGGGTGACCGCCGCGCCGACCGGGCGGGCGCCCATCGCCGCGAGGTCGGACAGCGCCGCTCCCGCGGCTTTGCGCCCAATCTGGGCCGGAGTGGCCACCGAGGTGAAGTGCCGGCCCTCGACGATCGCGTCGACGCTCAAGCAGGTCGTCCCGCCGGGCGTCCATACGCAGCAGTCGTCCCCGATGCCGAGCACCCCTTCGGGATCGCGCAGCTTGGCGCGCAGCTCGCGGATGAGGTCGTTTTCGCGCATGGTCAGGTGATTGCCACTGGTCCGGAAGTCCGGAAGTCCGGAAGTCCGGAAGTCCCGTGCTTCCAAGCGCACGCTGCATCGGGCAGCGCCGGGG
>JACDEC010000164.1 GCA_013816645.1 Planctomycetota bacterium | reverse complement strand
GATCAAGACTCCGGCGGGAACGTTCCTGACCGAATGGACCAGCATGGACCTCGACAGTCCGTACCTCGACTATCTCTGCGACCAGCTCGCCGAGGTGCTCGAGCGCTACCATCCCGTCGATGGCATCTGGTTCGACATGTGTTGGGACCAGGTCAGCTGCAGCTCGTGGGCGATCGCTGCGATGACCAAGAAGGGGCTCGATCCCGCCAGCGACGCCGACCGGCGCAGGCACGCCGGCGAATTGGCCGAGGCATCAATGGCCCGCCTGGCCGCGCAGGTGCGCGCGGCGGCGCCCGGTGCCCTGATCTACTTCAACGTGCGCCCTGTCGGCAATCTGCCCAAGGAACACCAGTACATGGAGCAGGTCGAGATCGAGTCGCTGCCCACCGGCGGTTGGGGCTACATGCATTTCCCCAAGACCGTGCGTCGCGTGCGTCGCTTCGGGAAACCCTACCTGGGCATGACCGCGCGGTTCCATGGCAGCTGGGCCGATTTCGGCGGATTGAAGCCGTATCCCGCGCTCGAATACGAGACCAGCCTGATGGTCGCGCACGGGGCCCAGTGCTCGATCGGCGATCAGTTGCATCCCCGCGGCCGCCTGGAGCCGGAGGCCTATGATCTGATCGGCCGCGCCTATGCGCGCATCGAGGCGCGCGAACCGTGGCTGACCGGGGCGGTGCCGGTGACCGAAGTCGCCGTGATCGAGACGATGCCCGACCACACCCAGCGCCACCTCCAGTCCATCGACGGTGCCGTGCGGATGCTCAACCAATTGCGCCAGCAATTCGACATCGTCCGGACGGATGAGGACCTCTCGCGCTACCGCCTGCTCATCCTGCCCGACGACATGGTGATCGACGAGCGCCTGGCGGCGAAACTGCGCGCGCGCCTGGCGGCTGGTTGCCGGATCCTTGCCACCGGCTGGAGCGGACTGTCCGAAGACGCGACCGCGGTGGTGCTGAGCGAACTCGGCATCTCGGCGCACGGGGAATCCGCGTTCACAGACACCTACATCCGCGCGCGCCCTGGTAGCGGCGTGCTGCGTCCCGACAGCGACCATGTCGTCCACGGCAAGGGGGTTCAGGTCCGGCCGAGCGGAAGTTCCAAGGTCGTGGCCGACCTGGTCGAGCCGTACTTCCAGCGCTCCTGGCGCGGCTGGTGTTCCCATCGTCAGACGCCACCTGATCGGGTGGCCGAGTTCGCGGGGGCGGTGGTCACCGGGTCGACCGCCTACGCCTGCTGGCCATTGTTCGACGCCTTCGCCCGTCACGGCAACGCGCCGTTGCGCAATCTGGTCGGCGAATTGATCGATCGCCTGCTGCCCGATCCGCTGCTGCGCGCCGGCGGCCCCACCGGATTGCAGACCACCGTCTGCCGTCAGGATCAGCGCCTGATCGCGCACCTGCTGTTCTATCCGGCCGAACGCCGCGCCGTCGATATCGACCTGATCGAGGACATCATCCCGTTGCACGACGTGCCGCTGTCGGTCCGCGCCGAGCGTTCCCCGCGGCGCGTCTACCTGGCACCCGAGAACCGCGACCTGCCCTTCCAATACCGTGCTGGTCGGGTCGAGGTGGTGGTGCCGGAAATCGCCGGGCATGCGATGGTGGTCTTCGAGTAGCGACGTCCGGGCCCTGAGCTGATGAGTGCCGCTATTCGACGCGGACCACGAATGGCAAGGGAGCATCATCGCGCGCCAGGCGCACGACGCCGTACCAACGCGGGTTCCAGGGATGGCCGTCCTCGAACCATTGCAGCATGGTTGGTGGGGTCGTCCCGGCGTGCGTCCAGTGGAGGGAGAGGCCGAGGTCGCCGGCTGCGGGCCAGGCGCTGGCGCCCATCACCGCGTACGGGATGCGCAGCTCGATGGTGGTGAGGTCACCCTCGCGACGCCAGGCGCCGGAGGGGTCGCCGGTCTTGCTGGTTTCGCCGCGGCCGACTTCGACGCGCCCATCGGCGGCGAGTTTTCCGCCGACCCAGTAGTAGCGGCCCGCGCTGCCGAGTTCGTCCGGCGCGCGCGGGTCCAGGAAGATCGTGAACGAATCGGCGGCCACCGTTCCGCGCGCGCGCAAGGCGATATCCAACGCCTGGGGCCCGGCCAAGCAGGTCCAGGTCAGCGAGCAGTCGTCAGGGCTGGCGCGATGGTCTTCGGCGCCGCGGGTCCAACGCGCCTGCACCGGCTCGCCCAGAGGCGACCAGCGCTTGCGGTTAGCCCATTCCTTCAGGTCGCCATCGATGGTCGCTTCGCCGGACCGGGCTTCGGCGAAGCGCGCATAGGCCAGTTCTCCCACCGCCCAGCCGCTGCCCTCGGCTCCCTCGACCTTGCGCAGGAGCGGGATGCGGCCGACCGCGGAGCCCTCGGGCAGGGGGACGGTGATCTCGTCCACGCCGCCCGCACGTTGCAGGCGCGCGGTCGCGCTGGTGCCGGTGACGACCAGGCGCTGGCGCTGCCAACGAGCCTGCGCGGTGAACGGCGCGGGAACCGCGCGCACCCGGCTGCGCTCGCCGCGGACATCGACGACGCTGATCAACGGATTGCCGTGGGACAGGTCGCGGCGCATGGGATGGCGCAGCAGGTCCTCGGGCTTGCGCGCCTGTGGCCAGCGCAGCGTGATCGTGGCCTCCGCTCCGGGTGCGAGATCGTAGGCGCCGTCGCCGTCCTGGGTGATCTCCGCATCCTGGGCGGGGTACGCGCGTAGCTTGCCGCTCAGGCGCTGGCCGCCGGGGTTGCGCAGGCGCACGGTGGTGACCGCGCCGTCGCCATCCCAGGCGCTCGAACCCTCGACCTCGAGGTCCTCGATTGGATCGACGCCGGCTATCGCCGCGAACACCGCCTGGGCGAGGCGCAGGTGACCCAACGCATTGGGGTGGATGGTGTCGCCGTTGCCGTTGGTCTCGGTCAGTGACTCCATCTGGCGGTCGTAGCCGGGCGGGAAGAGCGGCCACAGTGCGCGACTGGCGGCTTCAAAGGTTGGTCCGCCATCACCCCAGATCGCGGCGAAGCCATCGGCCAATGGCACCTTGAGCTCCGCGGCCAGGGGGCGCAGTGCGGTTCCATAGCCGATGGTGCGGATCGGGAACCACGGCGGATTGGCATCGGGGAGCGCCGCGGCGCGATCCTGCGGGATCTCGATGTGCGGCGTGGGCGTGAGGACGATGGCGTCGGCGCCGCATTCGCTGGCGAGGTGCTGGATCAGCCAGCGGTACTGCTCGAGGTAGGCGTCGAGCGGCACGTTGCAGATCTGGTCGTTCAGCCCGTACATGATCACCCCGAGGTTGGGGTGATTGGGCGGCCCGTCGTTGACGAACTCGCGGACCGAAGCGTCCACCGACCGACCTGGGTACGAACGGTCGACGCAGCGGATCGAAGCGCCCGGGATCGCGCGCGTCAGCAGGCGCGCGAGCATGCCCTCGTAGTCGCCGGTGTTGGTGACCGAATCGCCGAGCGACAACAGGGTGAATGGTTTGCCGGACAGCAGCAGCTCGCCGCTGCGCGGCAGGGCCCGACGCACCGCGGCCGCATCGAGCGCAGCGGGCGGGGACATGCCCAGGAAACGTCGCTCGGCGCCGCCATCGATGGCGACGCGATGGATGCCTTCGGCGAGCACAGGCAGGTCGATACGACCCGCGCGCACCTGGGTCTTCCCGTGGCGCGACGGTCCATCGCCGCGAGCGATGATGGTGGTGATGCGGAACTCGACCTCGCGATCGGGTCCAT
Source organism: Planctomycetota bacterium (assembly GCA_013816645.1). GTDB lineage: Bacteria > Planctomycetota > UBA11346 > UBA11346 > UBA11346 > JACDEC01. Next base: position 2,958 of record JACDEC010000164.1, on the reverse strand, counting down.
CTACCTGCATCGCCGCGGATTCGTCGGTGAAGACGTAGGGCTGGGCGAAGGCCGGCGCCTGCTCGGCTGCCGACGCTCCCGGATTCAAGCCGAGGATCGCGAGCAATACGAGCGGAGCGGTCGCAGCAGCGCTGCGAAGTGGGTTGATCGGCATGGGCATCCTTGCGCAGTGGGAACGATCAGCGGGTCTTCACGTCGTCGAGATCGAGGCTTTCGATGACCTCGCCTTCGCTGGCGACGACCTGGAAGGTTCCCCACACCATCGGCGACAGGCGGGCTTCGGAGGGCAGGTCGCTGACGATGGTCTGGCCCTTGCCGCTCCAGTAGCGGCGGTTGACGGTGCCCACCCCGTGCTCGTCGCTGGCCAGCACCCCGACGTCGCCAGACAGCGAGTCGCCGGCTTCGGGGGCCTCATGGCCGAGAGCCTTCCACGGCACCGACGCTTCGAGTTCCCAGCCATCGTTGGTCTTGTGCATCTCGAGTTCGGCCTCGGCCACCGCCACGACCTGGTCCATCGAGGTCGAGTGGAACGAGGTGAAGGTGCGGCGCTGGTCGGCTGGGGCTCCCGGCGCCACCGGCCGGTACAGCATGACCAGCGGTTTGCCGCGGCGCAGGCCGAGCACCAGGCGGATGTCGCCGTCGACGGGCTTGGTCCGCTTGGGATCCGCCTGCGGATCGAGGCCGAGGCAGACGTCGACCGCGTCGCCGCCCTTGAAGAAGGCGACCGGGTCCTCGGCGTTGTTGGTCATCGGCGAGGCATCGCTGACGTTCGCCGCGACGTAGAGTCGGTCGCGATCGCAGGCGAGCGCGACCGCGGCGACGGTCTTGATCTCGCCCTTCGGATCGCGCTCGGTGGCGACGATGGTGAAATCTTCCGGGTTCCATTCGTGCAGCGTCCCGTCGATCTGCAGCGCGGTCGGAACCACGTGCACGCGCGCGGACTGCGGCTGCGCGGGGCGCGCCTTGGCGAGCAGGCGGTCCTGCTGCTCCTGCACGCGCAGGTGGTCCGCCGGGGTCACGGTCACCTCGCCGCCGGGCAGGCGCTTCATGCGCTCGAGCCCGTCGACGCGCACCACGCTGGCGTGGTTGTGACCGGCCACGGCGTAGACGTTGCCGTCCTCGGCGAGGCAGATGCTCCCGAAGAAGTGCTCCTCGCCGAGCCCGAGGTCGGAGAGGTCGGTCTTATTGGGGATTGCTTCGGGCATCGACCACTGGCGTTTGCCGATGTTGCCCGGGCCGCCGAACACGCAGGCGGCGAGCAGGCCGTCGGCGGTAAAGGCGAACCAGTCGCCGTGGTTGCCGTTCTGGATGAACAACTCCTCGCCGGCGATCTTGAAATGGCCCACGGTGCCGAGGCTGCCGACCAGCGTGCCGGCTGGGCGATCGTAGCCGATGCGGTGCGAGCCGTGCACGCTGGAGTATTCGTCGGTGTAGCGCCACAGCGCGTCGCCGCCGTCCTTGGCGTACATCGCCGCCTCGACCGAGAAGATGCGTCCGTCGGCCGTGGTCCACGACGGCGCATTGCACTTGGTGCGCTGCAGGCGCTTCACGTCGTAGCGCGGCATGCCGTCCTTGGTGAAGGTCGCGGCGAGGCGGACGCCGGCGAAGTTGATGGAGAGATCATCGCCGATGCGCGACGACCACAGCTGGTTGGTGGGGCGGAAGCGGTCCTCCTTGGTCACGGCGACCTCGTCGGGTTGGGCGCGGCCGTCGCCGTTGGCGTCGCACCAGCAGAAGCCGAGGGTGCCGCGGTTCATCTTGCCGAAAGCGGCGCGCAGGGCGGGATCGGCGTCGACGTCTCCCCAATCGGCGAGGTTGCCGGCGGCGGCGACCGGGATCGCCCGGTGGTCGCGCGCGACGCAGACCACCGCGACCGAACCGGCGGGATCGCCGACGAGGTAGCGACGACCGTCGACGTAGACCGCGCGGTCGGGCATGGCGGTGCGCAGCGATTCCGGCGCGCCCGGACGGTAGAGGATGTCGGTTAAGCGCGAGGCTCCGGTCGCCCAGTCGATGATGAACTCCATGCCGTGGTAGCGCAGGATGCGGTGGTCGCCCTGGTCGAGGTAGCCGCCGCCGCCGTAGAAGCTCGGTCCGAAGAAGCTGCGTTCATGCGCGCCTGCCGAAGTCCAACGGCTGACGCGCTTGGGCTGGTCCGCGTCTTCGCACACCCACAGCTTGCCGGCGCTGTCGAAGGCGATGCCGGCGGGGTTCTCGAAGCGGTCCTCGTCGAATGGTCCAGTCGACCGGCCGCCGGGGGCGCCGATGGCGCGCGTCCGCTTGCCGGTCTTGGGATCGATCACCGCGATCGCGTGGGTTGCGGCATCGCCGACCAGCAGCGAACCGTCGGGCGCGAAGGCGATCGCGGTCGGCGCGGCGACCACGCCGGCGGGCACCACCTCGCGGGCGACCGCTCCCTTGTCGAGGTCGATGGTGACGATGCGGTCGCCCGATACGGCGTGCAGCGTGCCGGCCGCGTCGAAAGCGAGGTTCCCGGGGTGCGGTACGACGATGTGGCGGGCGACGGTGCCGTGCCCGGCTTCGTCGATGACGATCTCGGTGACGCGCTGGGCGCGGTCGATGGGCAGATCGGGCAGGTCGTCACCGAGCGACTCCAGCGCGACGATGGCGCGCATTCCCGCGGTGTGCGGACCGGTCACCGGTCCCTGACCGCCCATGTAGCCGCGGGTTCCGGCCGGCTTGACCGCGCGCACGCGCACCGCCGCGGTGATCACGGTCGCCCCGAAGTCGACCGTGCGCAGGGTCGCCTGCTGCGGCCGCGGACCGTGCATCTGCGGTTCGCTGGTCCCGACCTCGCGCCAATGCGCGTCGTCGGCCAGGGCGGCCTTGGCGTCGGCGACCGTGCCGCCGGTCCACATGTCGACCGCGTAGTACGCCGGCAGCGGCGTTACGAAGGCGAGGCCGTGCAGGGACCGCGGTTTCGGCCAGGCCAGGACC
>JACDEC010000704.1 GCA_013816645.1 Planctomycetota bacterium | reverse complement strand
GCGGTGGGCGAGCGCGCTCTCGCTCATCGCCAGGCGCCGGGCCAGGTCGCCCACCCGCCACGGCCGTTCGGGCTCGGCGTCGACCAGGGCGTGGACGCGGGCGACGACGTTGCTGTCGTGCGGGGTTCCTCCCGCCTTGATCAGCGCGCCGGAGAGCAGCGCCACCGCCGAAGCCAGGCACCAGTCCCAATGCGCCGCATCGCTGATCGCTGCCGAGACCGCTTCGACCAACGCCCGGTGCCAGGTCGCGGCGGCGCGTTCGACGATCACCACCCGACCCGAGCGGGCGAGCGCCGCGTCGAGTTGTCGCGCCCAGGATCCGCGCAGCAGCAGATAATGCGAGTGCAACGGACGCGGACCGATGCGCTGGGCGAAGCGTACGCCCGCCGCCACCGCGCCGACGCAGCCGCTCGCGTAGCGCAGGCTGCGACCGTCGATGGTGGTCACCGCCTCGCCCTGGGCGACGGCGAAGATCAGGGTCTCGCCCAAGATCCGTTCGGCGAAGACCCGCCCGGGCTCGACGACGTCCTCGACCGCGATGACCGCATCGAGCTGCGGGTCGAGCGCGGTGCCGCGCACGGCGGGTCTGGCAATGCGGCGCAGCGGGTCCATGCAGGATATGGGTACGCGCGCGGCAGGATCGGGCAACGACGCCGACGCGCCCGCGGTCTACGCTCGCGCCATGCTCCGCACCTTCGTCACCGCCCTGTTGATGGGCACCCTCGCCACCGTTCCCGCCGAAGAGGCCGCCATGCCCGGATTCCGCAACGTCGGCTTCTACCTCCACGCCTGCTGGACCTACAAGCATCCCTTCGCGGTGCGCAGCTGGTCGCGCGCGGAATTCGCCGGCATGTTCTCGCTGCTGCGCGCCTTCGGCTACGACCAGGTCATGCTCTGGCCGGTGGTCGAGGCCCTGCCGATGCCGCTGTCGCCGGCCGACGCCGCGGAATTGCGCACCTACCGATCGACCATCGACGATGCCCGCGCGGCCGGGCTGGAATGCTGGTTGGCGCAGTGCGCCAACCTGACCTCGCCGCCGTCCCTGGGCGATCGGCCGTGGATGCAGCGCAACTTCTTCCCCAACCAGCGCAATGTGCGCCTCGACGATCCCGCCCAGGCCGAGCCCTACTTCGCGCACCGCCTCGCGATCATGGCCATCCTCGATAACGCCGACGCCTACGTGACCATCGATGGTGATCCCGGCGGCTACCTCGGCGCGGACCCGCGCCACTTCGCCGAGGTCTTCGCGCGCGATCGCGCGGCGCTGGCCGAGATCGGCGCGCGTCCGGGCAAGCAACGGGCGATCCCGTGGATCTGGTGCGGTTTCGGCAACTGCAACCTGTGGGACGATAAGGTCGAGCCATTGCTCGCCGCGGAAATCGCCGCGCTCGCGGCCCTGCCCGCCGACACCGAGTTCCTGCCCGGGCGGCACCACCGTGACGGGCACGGCAACGGCACCATCGCCATCCGCCTGGCCGAGGGCGCGGGCCTGATGCCGCGCTCGACGATCTTCTGCTACGAGTCCATCGAGTTCGAGCCGTCGATACCCGCCGCCCAGCTGCAGTTCGACCTGATCCGCGCCAACCTCCGCGCCGAGGGCGGTCGCGCCGCCATCGCCCGCGGGGTCTTCGGCAACGCCCAGCAGCCGGTGATGGTCCTGCCCAACCTCTACTTCTTCGCGCGCGGCGCGCGTTCGCCCGCGTACCTCGAACGCAGCGACGAACAGGTGCTCGGCGACCTCGCCGGGGCGCTCGGTGGACCGGCGGAGCTGCTGGTGCCGGCCTGGCAATGCCTGCGGCTCGAACTCGACGCCCTGCCCGCCGATTTCGCCACTCGTCTGCGGGCGGCGCGTCTTACGGGCGACGTCGCGCAGTCGATCCCGGGCGGGGCCGCCACCTATGTGGCGCTGCTCGCCGATCAGGTCGACAGCCAGCGTCGGCTGCTGGTCGCTACTGCCACGGCGCCGGCGACCGCGGAGCTCGCCGGTGGCCAACTCGCCGAAGCGGCGGCTGCCTGTTTCGCCTGGTGGGATCGCCACGGCTATGTCGGCGCCGGCGGGCCCGGCAGCGGGTTCGGCTGGGGTTTCGTGCCGGCACCGCAGCGC
>JACDEC010000163.1 GCA_013816645.1 Planctomycetota bacterium | reverse complement strand
GCGCTGGGTTGCTGCGGCTTCGCCGGCGACCGCGGCCTGCTGGTGCCCGAGCTGACCGCGGGCGCCACGGCCATCGAATCGGCCGAGGTCCTCGCCGGCGGGTTCGACGGGCATTACTCGTGCGGACGCACCTGCGAGCTCGGCCTCGAGCTCGCGACCGGCAAGCCGTACACCTCGTTCGTCTACCTGGTCGACGAAGCGACCCGACCGGGCTAAGCCGCGGCGTCGATGTTCAGGCGCGCGCGGCCGCCGCCGACCAGGCGACGCAGTGCTGGCGCTGCGAGCCCAGCTTCTCGATCTCGAGATCCATGATGTCGCCGGCCTTGAGGTACTGCGGCGGCTTCATGCCCAGGCCGACGCCGGGCGGGGTGCCGGTGGTGATGATGTCGCCGGCTTCCAGGGTCATGAACTGGCTGAGGTACCAGACGATGTGGTCGCAGGCGAAGATCATCGTCGACGACGAGCCGCTCTGGCGCTTCTCGCCGTTGACGCGCAGGCGCATCTTGAGGGCCTGGGGATCGCCGACCTCGTCGGCGGTGACCAGCCACGGTCCGACCGGGGTGAAGGTGTCGCAGCTCTTGCCCTTGTCCCACTGCCCGCCGCGTTCGATCTGGAAGGCGCGCTCGCTGACGTCGTTGATCACGCAGTAGCCGGCGATGTGCGCCTTGGCGTCGGCGACCGAGCCGAGGTAGCGGGCGTCCGCGCCGATGACCATGCCGAGCTCGACTTCCCAGTCGGTCTTGACGCTGCCCTTGGGGATCACGACCTGGTCGTTGGGACCGCTTAGCGAGGTCGTCGCCTTCATGAACACCACCGGCTCTTCCGGGATCGGCAGGCCGGACTCGATGGCGTGGTCGCGGTAGTTCAGGCCGATGCCGATGATCTTGCCCGGGCGCGGCACGCAGCTCGCGGTGCGCGCCGCGGCGTTGACGTTGGGCAGGCCGGCGCCGCCATCGCGCACCGCGCCGGCGAGTTTCGCCAGGCCACCGGAGCGGAAGAAGTCGCCGTCGAAATCGCGGACCAGCCCGCTGACGTCCTTGCGCGCGCCGTTGTCGAGCTGGATGCCGGGCTTCTCGCTGCCCTTGTCGCCGAAACGGATGAGCTTCATGGCGGACTCCTGCCAGCGATGCTCGCTGGCACGCCTCGCCACGCAACCGGATGGCGCGCGCCCCGCGGGACGCGCGCCACCCGACTAGACCGCTTGGCCGTAGGCCGCCTGATCGATCAGCGCCGCGACCTGACGGTGGCGCGGATCGTCGACCAGCGTGAGATGCCCTTCGTAGCGGTCCCCGCGCACCCGCGCCGGATCCGGCGCGCTGCGACCGACGGTGACGAAGGCACCCGCATCGGGCAGGGCAAGCTCATCCTCGACGCGCGCGGGATGCCCGTGCTGGGTCGAGAGCAGCGCCGCGACCAGCGCCGCGGTGAGCGCGGTCGGCTCGGTCGGCACCACCTGCAGCGCGTCGCCGGCCTGGCGACCGATGAGCTTGCGCAGGTGGACCTGGATATGGTCCTCGAGCCGGGCGCGGTCGGGCAGCGGCTGACCCGCGATCTCCCACGCTTCCGCGGCGACCACGTAGGGCAGCCACCCCGTGAGCGCCTGCTCGCTGGGATGGACCTCCCACATCGTGCGCAGCGCCATTTCCCACAAGCGCAGTCCATCGCGGTGGATCAGCGCGAGGTCGACGTGACGGCGGATCTCGGCGGCGACCGCACCGCGTGGCGCGGGCAGCTGCGCGAGCAGCCGCTCGACATCCGGTCGCGCCGGACGTTCATCGGACGGCCACAGCGGCAGGCCTTCGTGGATCAGGTGGCCGATCGAGTGGCCCTGGCGGATGAGCTCCTTCATGCGCTTGAGCTCGTCGACCTGATGGCGCAGGTAGTAGCGGTAGCCGTTGTCGCGACGGCCCGGCTTCGGCCAGCCGTAGCGCGCCTCCCACATGCGGATGGTGGTCGGATTGACGCCGCTCTGGTCGCTGGCTTCCTTGACGCTGAAGATCATGGCTGCTCCTGGTGCGCCGGACGATCGCCCCGGCGGGTGGGCGTTACGGTGAAGATGGACGACCCATGATCGCGTACGCGCGCGAGCTGCTGGGCCGAAGCGATGGTGGGATCGGCGGAGCGGTCGGGGTGGGTGTCCACCGCGATCACCGCTTGCGCCACCTGCTCTACGCAGCTCGGGCGCGGATGTTTGCCAGTGTCGATCATGCGCCCTCGTGCTTCTGAGTTCGGGCCTCCGCCGGACGGGAGTCGGATCGACTCCGTCCAGCGGACGCCGGGTGCGGGGAATGCTTAGGCGTTGCCGGTGACGAAGGCGCGCAACGCCGCCTCGCCTTGAAAGCCGACGGTCTTGGCGACCGGCTTGCCGTCCTTGAACAGGATCAGGGTGGGAATGCTTTGGACGTCGAACTGCCCGGCGAGTTCCGGTTCATCATCCACGTTGACCTTGGCGACGATCACCTGGCCGGCGAGATCGGCGCCGAGTTTATCGACGACCGGACCGACCATGCGGCACGGACCGCACCACGGCGCCCAGAAGTCGACGAGTACAGGTTTGTCGCCAGCGATGGTGGCGGCGAAGCTGGAGGCGGTGAGCGCGGTGGTCATGGCGGATCCTTCCTACGGAGCGGTGAACGGTTCAGGCGGCGATGGGATCCTCGCGGTTCGCCTGTTCGGCGATCTCGAGCTGCAACTCCTTCAGCCGCCAGAGCACGGACTCGAGGTTGCGGCACGCATCGCCGGGGTGTTGGCTGGTGTGCTGACTGGCTTGAAAGACAGCGCGGACCGTGCCATTCGGGTCGACGATCATCGTCGCCGCATCGCGCCCGAGCGCCTCGATCCCGAACAGCCCGGCGAGCGCACCGCTGCGGTCCTCGGCGATCGCCAAGGGCAGGGTTCCGGGGATCGCCCGACCACTGCGCCACGTATGCAGGATGGCGTGCGTATCGGGGGCGATGCCGAACACGGTGGCACCAGCGGCGGCGAAATCGTCGAACCGGCGGCCGAATTCGGTGATTTCGCCCGGACACGCCAACAGGCAGGCGAGCGGCCAATAGGTGAGGATCAGCCATCCGCCGCGATGCTCGCTGCTGGCGAAGGGCGCGTATTCACGTCCGTACTCGCCCGACACCAGGGCACGCAGGCGCAGGTCAGGGAGCGTCGAGCCGGGATACAGCTGGCTCGGAGAGCGATGTAGAGACATATGGGCCTATATCGATATACGCTCGACCAGAGGACGTGTTAGGAGCGCGGATTGGCGGAACTGGGGATGGGCTTGGTCAGATCGGGCTGGGTTGATGCGACCACTGGCTGAGGCTGAGCGGCAAGCATGCCAAACGCGCTGACGCCGAGCCGCTGCTGGAGCTGCTCGAGGTAGCCGCGAAGGGTTTCGGGGCGGAATCGGAAGTATGCGTGCTGACCTTGTTTACGTCGCTCGACCAGATCCGCGGCAAGCAGTTCCTTGAGGTGATGACTGACCGTGGCCTGGGCGATATCGAAGCCCTCGCAGACCTCGCCGCAACAGATCTCGCCGTGTTCGGCGATGCGCTGCAGAATCTGCAGGCGCTGGCCATCGGCGAGAGCCTTGGCGATCCGTTCGGGGTCCATGGTCAAATAGATATACGTCTATATGACGAGGTCAATTGTGGTGGCTACGGTCCGCGCACACCGGCGGGCCGGTGCCCCGACACCCATCAGCCGTTGGCGTTGGGCAGGCGCGGGGGGACCCGGATCACGGTGTTGCGCCACCAGGCGACCACCGTGCGCAGCCACAGGGCGAAAGGCGAGCCGCTGCCGGCGCTCTCGCTCCACGGCGGGTTGCTGTCGGCCAGGAAAACATCGCTGACCCCGTTGCTGTCGCTGCCCGCGAGGTTGGTGGCGACGGAATCGAAGATGACCGCGAAGCCATCGCCGCAGAGCATCGGCGTCGTCGAGGCGCCGTCGGCCTCGACGCCGAAGTTGCCGCGGCTGATGCGCTTGGTGGTGCCGAGCAGGCGGTCGCGGACGAACACGTCCTGGACGCCGTTGCTGTCGCCGCTGACCAGGTTGGAGGCGTACGAGCGGAACGCCACGTAGCGCCCGTCGCTGCTGATCGACGGCGAGAACGACCCGTCGTTGCCCTGGGCGCCGCCGCTGGAGACGCTCACCCGTTCAACCGTGCCGGTGGAGAGATCGCGCACGAACACGTCGGAGGTGAGGTTGCTGTCGTCGGCGACCAGGTTGCTGGCCCACGACGCGAAGGCCACCCACCGGCCCTCGCCGCTGAGCGCGTGATCGCCGGTGACGGCCACGGAGTTGGCGTGCACGCCGGCGGCTACATCGACCCGGCTCACCAGGCCGCTGAGCGTGTCGTAGACGAAGACGCCGGTCGCGAGCGACGCCGGGGTGCCGGCAACCAGCTGGGTCGACGACGAATTGAAGACGATGCGCCGGCCGTTGCGCGAGATCTTGGGCGCCAGGCTGGTGCCGGTGCCGGCGACGCCCAGCGGAGTGACGCTGGCCACGGTGGTGGCACCGGTGATGCGATCCTTGAGGAAGACGTCGTGGTCGTATTCGCCGGAAGCCGAAGCGCTGTCGAGGTTGGTCGACTGGCTGGAGAAGGCGACCCAGCGACCGTCGCCGCTCAGCGACGGCGCCGCGGCATTGGCATCGCCCTGGATGCCGAACGAGTTGCTGCTGACCAGGGACTGCACGCCGGTCAGGCGGTCGAACGCCCAGACCTGGTACTCGTCGTCGTGGCCGACGTGGTCGTTCGAAGCGACGAAGGCCAGGAAGCGCCCGTCGCTCGAGATCGTGGCCTCGCTGCCATCGCCCGGCCGACCGAATGGCGGGAACCAGGCCAGGCTGGTGGTGAAGCCGCCGATGCGATCGCGCAGGTACAGCCCAGGCATCGGCGGGAAGATCAGCCCGGCCAGGTTGGTCGCCCGCGACTCGAAGAGCACGTAGCGCGCGTCCTGGCTGACCCCGCGCACGGTGCTGGCGCCATTGGCAGGCAAGCTGCCCTTGCTGAGGCTGGTGAGACTGATGCGCTCGGCCGCACCCAGGGACGCGCAGCAGCAGAGGGCGAGGAGCAGGGAGGCGCGGGTGGTGGGCATGATGGCGCGGATGCTGGCACATTGCGAACAGATGCAACTCTTGAACCAGTTGTCTGGACAACTCCCGGCTGCGGATTGCCGCTGGGAGGGCGCAGGCAAGGGTATCCGTATGGTCGAGCGATCCGCTGATGCTGGGGCTCCGCGCCGACGTCCCCGCCTGCGCGGCTGGTGGCTGCTCGCGACGCTCGCCGGTGGATTCCTCCTGGCCATCGCACTGACCTTCGCGCTGATCGTCTGGCTGAGCGGGGATCTGCGGCCGGTGCTGGCCGAAGCGAAGCGGCGCGGCTTCGCGGTAAGCGCCGCGGAGCTCGGCGTCGGGGTGACGCCCGGGCATGCGGCGATGCAGGCACGCTTGCGGGTGCTGCGGACGGCGCTGAAGCAGTACCAGATGTACGGGTACGACCCCGCCGGTTCGTACCGGCTCGGCGAGCCCGGCGCGCCGCGCTCGGAAGGACTGGTCCAGCATCAAGCGGCGATCGATCCGGCGGCCACCGCCGAGGTGCTGGCGATCGTCGATGCCCTGGCCGGCGCCCCCCTGCAGCCCCAACCCTTGGAGCCGCTGGGCAGCTGGGCTGTCTCTGAGACCGGCACGTTGTTTGATACCCTCCATGGCCGCTTCGCGGCGGCCCAGACTGGCGAAGGACGCGAAGCCGTCCGCCTGCTCTGGGCAGCCAACGCCCTGCCGATCTATTGGTCGCCGAACCTCTACCGGCGCGCGAGCCGGATCGACCAGGCTCTGCGCCTGATCGCGGGCAGACTGGATGACCTGCGCGGCGATCAGCAGGTGATTGCGGCGATCACCGCGAGTGTCGCCGACTTCGCCAGCGACCTCCGCCGGGCCAGCCGCGGGGACTTCGCCCTGCTCGCCGAGCTGGTTACTCTCGATGCCGACGATTGCGCCCGCTCGCGTGGCTATTCCCTGCCCCGGATCTTCGAGTGGCCGGGAGTGCTGCGGGTGACCAATCGTCTGGGCCGCGTCGGACTCCTCCGTCGTGAGCTGGAGGCCGTGATCGCCATCGATGCCGATCCCGGTCAGCCGCTCGCGCCGCTGGTTGCGCGCTGTTTTCCCAAGCGCCTGAATCCGGAAGCCCTGCTTACCCATGCCTTCCACGGATGGGTCACGCAGGTCGCGAGCCTCGATCACCTGCTCCCGCGGCTGCATATGCGCGCTGAACTGCTCTGCGCCGAACTCGGCGGCGGTGCGTGGCCGGTCGATCGCCATGCCCCTGCCGGCACGACGCTGCGGCGGCTCGAACGCGACGGTCGGCTGATCGCCGCCTACAGCGTTGGTCGCAACGGCGTCGATGACGGTGGTACGTCCGGCGTCGGGCCCGGCACAAGCATTCCCCCTTGCGACGACCTGGTCTTCCCGCTCTACGGCCGCATTGAAAAGGGCGTCGCCTACACCACCGCGCCCGGACGCTGAGCGCTCAGCCCGCGCGCGCGCTCTGCCCGACCTCGCGCACGTAGGCCGCTGCGAACGCCGCCAATTCCGCCGCGGTGGTGCTCGGACCGATCGACACCCGCACCGCGCTGCGCGCCAGGACCGGATCGAGGCCGAGCGCGGCGACGACGTGGCTGGGCTCGCCGCGCGCCGCCATGCACGCCGCGCCGCGCGACAC
>JACDEC010000703.1 GCA_013816645.1 Planctomycetota bacterium | reverse complement strand
ACCGCGCTGGTAGAGCGCGCGGTGGTGCCGCCGCCAGTCGCCCTGCACGATGCTCGCGGCGACCAGGGCGCCGGTAGCGGCGCCGACCAGGTCCTGGCCGAGGCGCAGCTGGCCCTCGGCGAGGCGGGCGAGGTTCGCCGCGATCGAGGCGCAGTGGGCGACGACCTCGTCGCCCGCGGGCAGACCGTTGAGCAGTTCGGTGGTCTCGCGCAGGTAGGGCAGGCAGTCGGCGAAACGGCCGCGCGCGGCCAGGGTCTGGGCGCTCATCACCGCGAGCCGGCACTGCTCGCTCTGGGTGGTCGCGCCCTTGGCGATCGCCTTGTCGGCGGCGGCGCTGTCGCCAGCGCAGCGCATCACCACCGCCAATCCGCGGAATAGGCTGCGCCGGGCGCCCTCGTCGGCCGCGACCCCGGGATGCTCGAGCAGGCGGTGCTGAAACAGCGCCGTCTCCTGCCAGCGGCCGAGCCCGGCGGCGCCGAGATGCACCGCCAACGCCCCCAGGCGCACCACGTCGTCCGCGGTCAGGGATTTGCCGTGCAGCTCGTCGAGCCGGGCGAAGGCGCCGAGCGGGTCGCGCGCGGCCTGCTGGCTGACCTCCTGGAGGAGGCGGTCGAAGGGAGTGGGCTGAACCATGGGCGACGAGCGTCCAGCGGCTGGCGAGGAGTCCAGGAGCAGCAGATCGTCGAGCGTCGCGCTGGGTCAGCCCGCCACCCCGGCCAGGCCGGGGACGAACACCACCCCGCCGAGGTCCTCCCGGTCGAGGCCGCCATCCCGGCGACGACGCAACAGGATCAGGCGCTGGACCTCGTGGTGCGGCCCGAGCGGCAGGATCAGGCGTCCGCCCGGGGCCAGTTGGTCGATCAGCGCCCGCGGCAACTGTTCACAGGCGGCGGCGACGTGGATGGCGTCGTAGGGCGCCAGCGCGGCGAGCCCGAGCAGGCCGTCGCCGAGCACCACGTCGACGCTGGGCGCCAGGCGGGCCAGACGCTCCTGTGCCAGCTCGACCAAGGCCTGCTGGCGTTCGATGGCTTCGACCGGCTCGGGCGCCACCAGGCGGGCGATCAGCGCTGCCGCGTACCCCGATCCGCAGCCGACGTCGAGCACATGGTCGCCTGGGCGCAGGCGTAGCGCCGCCAGCATGCGCGCAACCAGGCTCGGTTGGCTGATGGTCTGGCCATGGCCGATGGCCAAGGCGCTATCGTCCCAGGCGTGGCCGCGCAGCTCGCTGGGAACGAATGCATCGCGAGGCACCTCGGACATGGCTGCGATGACCGCGGGGTCGTCGCAGTCGTGCAGGTGCTCGTCGAGCAGCAGCCTCCGGGCATGTTCGCGGTCCATGGCTGATTCTACCAGCCTCCGAAGTCCGCGGGGCATCGCACTGTGCCGACCATCGGCTTCAGCGGCAGGCGATCGCGTCCACCGCGCCATCGAGGAACTCGAGTTCGCGCATGGTGCCGCTCAGCGCATCGCGCTCCTTGGCGGCGAGGACGCTCCAGGTGTAGGTCTCGACCGAGATGTGCGTGCAGCCCGCGGCGATGGCCGCGCGCAGGCCGGCGACGCTGTCGCGCACCGTGCTGGACAATCCGCGTTCCAGCGGGTCGCGGAACACCGGGATGTGGAAATGGCTGCGGACCGCGGTGGCGTCGGGCAGGCGGGCGAGGCACTCGTCGAGTTGATCGAGGTCCTCGACCTTGCTCAGCGAGCCCGCGGCCGAACGCGCCGCGGTCTGGTGCAGGAAGCGCGGTTCGGCCAGCGCGCGCAGTTCGGCGACTCCTTCAGCGTCGCCCGAGGGATCGAGAACTTCAGGCGCGGCCGAGAACTGGCACTTCGCCACCCGGGCGCCAGCGGCGGCCATGCGCGCGACCGCGGCGACCTGATCCTCGAAGGCCAGGCTGACGTGGCAGGTGTCGAGGCAGATGCCGAGGTGGGTGGCCAGCGCCGCGCGCGCCGCGGTCTCGTCGCCATCGAGCGACGCCGCGCAGGCGGCGACGCCGTGCTCGGCGAGCGACCCGCTCCAGAACGCCGCGACATCCCAACTGGTTTCGAGCAGGCACCACGGTTCGGGCTCCGGGCACAGCACCACGGTGCGGCCGGTGTCGCGCTGGCGGCGCG
>JACDEC010000702.1 GCA_013816645.1 Planctomycetota bacterium | reverse complement strand
ACTTCACCACCGCGACCGCGTTCGACGAGGTCACGCAATAGTCCGACAGCGCCTTGACCGCGGCCGAGCTGTTGACGTAGGTGACCACGACGTGGCCGGGATGCGCGTCGACGAACGCCTTGAAGCGATCGGCGGGGCAGCTGTCGGACAGCGAGCAGCCCGCCTCGAGATCGGGGAGCAGGACCTGCTTGTGCGGATTGAGGATCTTGGCGGTCTCGGCCATGAAGTGCACGCCGCAGAAGACGATGACCTCAGCCGGCGTCTTGGCGGCCTGGCGGGCGAGTTGCAGGCTGTCGCCGATGAAGTCGGCGATGTCCTGGATCTCGTCGGACTGGTAGTAGTGGCCGAGGATCACCGCGTTGAGTTCGCGCTTGAGCGCGAGGATGGCGGGAACGAGGTCGGTATCGGCGGGAGCCGCGGCGGTGACGGTCATGCGGCCCGCATCCTACGCGATCGAGGCGCCGCCTGAAGGGGCAACGCCGCGGACACCTCCGCGACGTCGAAGCTTCCATCCTTCAGCGCTGCCGCCGCGCCAGGTTCCAGCCGACCAGGTCGGCGTAGCGCACGCGCGCGCCGCCGAACAGGTCGAGCGCGCTGCCGTAGGTGAGGGCGACCGCGCCGCCGCTCAGGCGCTCGACCGCGACCAGGTCCTCGAGCGCCTTGGCGCCGCCGGCGTAGACGCAGGGGATGGTCGACCAGCGGCCCAGCGCGCTGACCAGGTCGTGATCGATGCCGCGGCACAGGCCTTCGACATCGGCGGCGTGGACCAGGAACTCGCTGCAGTGACGGGCGAGTTCGGCGAGCAGTGGACCGGACAAGGCGACCGCGGTCACGGTCTGCCAGCGGTCGATAGCGATCAGCCAGTCGTCGCCGCGGCGTCGGCAGCTGACATCGACGACCAGGCGCTCGCTACCGATGGCCGCGGACAGGCTGGCCAGGCGCTCTTGGGCGAAGACGCCCTGGGGGAACAGCCACGAGGTCACGATGACTTTTTCCGCGCCGGCCTCGAGCCAATCGCGCGCGTTGTCGAGATCGATGCCGCCACCGAGGTGCAGTCCACCCGGCCAGGCCGCCAGCGCTTCCCGGGCGGCCGTGTCGTTGCCGGGTCCGAGCTTGATGACGTGGCCGCCGCGCAGGCCGTCGTCGCGGTAGCGCTGCGCGTACCAGGCGGGGCCGTGCTCGGCGACGAAGTTGGTGCGCAGGCCGTCCCCGGCGTCGCTGAGCGTGCCGCCGACGATCTGCTTCACCTGGCCCTGGTGCAGGTCGATGCATGGCCGGAACACGGTCATGACGCTGGTCGTAGCGTGGGCGGCTGCGGGGGCCAGGGTCCGGCCACGGGGCGAATGGCGGTGCGAGGAGGCCACAGCCGCCGCTGGTCGACCCGCTTTCCGCTTTCGGCCGTGCGGGCGTTCCCATCATTCGCGCCCTGGAGAACGCATGCACCGCTTCGCCGCCGTCCTCGCCGTCTGCTCGTTGGCCCTCCCCATCATCGCCGAAGAGCCGGCGCCCAAGCCCAACCCGCCGCACGGCGCGCCCGGCCACGTCCACGGCGCCGGGGAGGCTGCACCCGCCGCTGCCGCAGCGGTCGCGGCGACGCCCGAGGAGACCGCCGCGTTGCGCCTGCAGGCCAGCTACCTGCTGGGCATGAACTTCGCGACTTCGCAGCTCGCCGAACCGGTGAAGCGCTTCGACCTCGATATCGTCGAGCTGCAGAAGGGCATCGCCGACGGTCTCGGCGGCAAGCCCTCGGCGATCGACGCGGCCAAGGCGCAGGAGATCTTCGGCAAGTACCTCGAAATCAGCAACGCCAAGCGCACCGCCGCCGCCGGCAAGCGCGGCGAGACCAACGCCACCTGGCTGGCGGACAACGCAAAGAAGCCCGGCGTGATCCAGACCGCCTCCGGACTGCAGTACGAAGTCATCGCCAGCGGCAAGGGTGCGTCGCCGAAGTCCGGCGACCAGGTCACCTGCCACTACGTCGGCACACTGCTCGACGGCACCACCTTCGATTCGTCGCGCGCGCGTGGCCAGCCCGCGACCTTCGCGGTCGGCCAGTTGATCGCCGGCTGGAACGAGGCGCTGGTGCTGATGAAGGAAGGCGACCACTGGAAG
>JACDEC010000162.1 GCA_013816645.1 Planctomycetota bacterium | reverse complement strand
GCGTAGACGTGATCGGCGAACAATGCGACCCAGGGACCAGCGAGTTCGCGCTGCGAATCCTGGTCGCGGCTGCCGTCGGCGACCGCCTTGCGCAGGCGCTGGAGCTCGAACTTGTCGGTGTAGGGATCGGCCTCGAGCACCTGCTGGATGAGCGCGTCGGTGCCGGGCGCGCCGAGAATGGCCAGCGGGCGCAGCGCGTGTTCGCCCAGCCCGGTCATCTTCTGTTTGGCGCGCGCGATTTCGGCGGCGACGCGCTCGGCCATCGCCGTGGCGACCTGCGGGCTGGCCTTGCCCAGCGCGGCGCGCACGGACAGGCTGTAGTAGCCGTTCTCGCGGACGTCGAGCCCTCCGCCGGCGATCGCATCGATCACCGCGCGCTCGCTGTCCAGCCGGGCGAGCGCCCAGGCCGCGGCCTTACCGCCGTGATCCTCGCGGGACAACCCGGCGAGCAGCGCGGGCAGCGCCTGCTGGACGCCGCACAGCCCGGCGACCAGCGCCAGCGCAGCGAAGCTCGGCCCGTCGCCAGCGCCGCTCAACGCCTTCACCAACTCGCCCGGATCGGCGTGAGCGTGCTCGATCGCCTCGGGCAGCAGCTTGCCATCGCGGATCAGGTCTTGGGCGTTCAGCATGTGCGTCCTTCGGAGATGACGGCGCGTTCGATGGCGCGGATCTTGTCGAGCCGGCGTTGATGGCGCGTCTCGAAGCGCCCGGCGAGCCAGGCATCGACCATGGCCAGGGCCGCCGCGACGTCGTGGAAGCGCGCGCCGATCGCCAGCGCCTGCGCGTCGTTGTGCTCGGCCGCCAAGCGGGCGGTCTCGACGTTGTAGGCCAGCGCGCAGCGCACGCCCGGGAACTTGTTGGCGGTGATGCTCACGCCGATGCCGCTGCCGCACACCAGCACCGCGCGGTCGACGGTCCCGTCGACCAGCGCCTGGCACGCCGGCCCCGCGTGGTCGGGATAGTCGCACGAGGCCGGCCCATCGGTGCCGAAGTCGGTGACGACATGCCCCGCCTGTTCGAGGTGCGCACGGATCGCCCGCTTGTGCTCGACAGCGGCATGATCGCAGGCGACAGCGATGCGCATGGGTCCTCCCCCGGGGGGCGGACTCTAGCGGCTAGGTCCCCCGTCGAAAGCTAGTCATGGGGGAGCGGCAACAGATCAGTGCGGGTCCATGGGGCGGCCGAGCCCCTGGCGGGCGTAGCGGGCAGAGCCCGCGAACAGCAATCCCCCGAGGCGGCCTGCGCCGCCGAGCGGGGACGGGCTTGGTTTCGCGCAGCGAAACACGCTGGCGCAGCCAGCGTCGCCACAGGCCGGCCGAGGCGCAGCCGAGCCCTGCGCAGCAGGGCCGAGCGCCAGCGAGAGTCGGACTGGGGCGCAAGCCCAGCTAGTGATTACAGTCCGGTCCGTGCACGTGCTCGACGGTGCAGTCGGGACCGGTTGACACCGCCGGGGTCTTGCCCAGCGCCAGGTCGAGGAAGACCTCGAGCGCCTTGGCTTCGCGGATCTCGGCGACCACGTCGTTGATCTTGCCGCTCTCCGACAGCCGCTTGGCCACCGCGTCGGGCGACTGGCCGCTGCGCTGGGCGGCCATGCGGATCTGGTGGTCGAGATCCTCGCGCGTCACCGTGACCTGGTTCTGGTCGACGATCGCCGAGATGACGATGTGGCGCTTGAGCTGCTCGCCCGCCTGCTTGGCGGCGTCGGCCTCGGCGTCCTTGCCGGCGGACTCGATCTCGGCGGCAGACTTGCTCTGGTCCTTGGCGCGCTGGATCGCCGCGTCGATGCGCGCGCGGGTCAGCTGCTCGAGCAGCTTGGGCGGCAGGGTGACGTCGGTCTTGGCCACCAGATCGGTGACCAGCTCGTCGATCTGGCGCTGGTGCAATTCGTTCTCGCGGTTGCGCAGCAGGTTGGCGCGCAGCGCCTCCTTGAGCGCGGCGAGGTCGCCCATGCCCATCTTCTTGGCGAGCTCATCGTCGATGGCGGCGGCGGCCACGCGCTGGGCCTTCTGCACGGTGACCTCGACGCGCGCGGGCTTGCCGGCGAACTCCTTCGGGGCGAAGGACTCGGGCAGGGTGGTGTCGAAGGCCAGCGCGGCGCCGACCGCTTTGCCCTTCACCATCTCGATGATCTCCTCGGGCTTCTTGCCGAGCAGGGGGTACGCGCCGAGCAGGTGGTGGAAGTCGTGGAGCTCGCGCGCGAGCTGGCCATCGCTGCTGACCTTGCCGGTCAGGGTGATGCTGTCGTCGGCCTGCAGGGTCTCGCCGGCGGCGAGGTCGGCGAGCTGGCCGGCGCGGCGCGCCAGCGAGTTGAGCGCCTCGTCGATCTGCGCGTCATCGACCTTGGATTCGTCGCGGGTGATCGCGAGCGACGTGGGATCGGGCAGGACGATCGGCGGCCGCACTTCGAAGGCGAAGGTCAGGCGCAGGCCGGCGTCGCGCGCCATGCCCTCGTTGGCGATCGGGCCGATCGGCTTGAGCTTGTGCTCTCCGACCACCTGGCTGAACGCTTCGCTGGCCAGTTCCTCTTCGGCCTTGGCGGTGGCTTCGGCGCCGAAGCGCTTCTCGACCACGCCGAGCGTCGACTTGCCGGGGCGGAAGCCGGGCATCTTGACCTGGTTGCCGAGTTTGCGCAGCACCTGCTCACGGCGCGAGCGGACTTCATCGCTGCTCCACGAGATGCTGACGCGCTTGCCCAAGGAACCGGAATCGGCGATGTCGACCTGCATGGGAATGACCTACTGCTAGTGGCCTCGGACGCTGGTCCGGGGCGGTTTTTTCGGGGTCGGAATCGTGGCCGACCGTGATCGCCGGGCAATAGGGGTTTTGGGAGGGGGGTGGGGTGCGGGGTACAGGGTGCGGAGTACGGGGTGCGAAGTGCGAAGTGCGAGAGCGGTGGAGGGCCGGCCGCGGACTGATCACTCCGCACTCCGCACTCCGCACTCCGCACTCCGCACTCCGCACTCCGCACTCCGCACTCCGCACTCCGCACTCCGCACTCCGCACTCCGCACTCCGCACTCCGCACTCCGCACTCCGCACTATCTCCCAAGAAACAGATCCGCGACGCGCTGTCGATCGGGCAGCGCGGCGAGCAGGTGTTGGACCAGGCGCGGGGTCCGCAGGCGGGCGGCGACCGTAGCCAGGACCATCAGGTAGGTCTTCCGATCCTGGTCGGTCGCGGCGATCATCACCGCGACATGCACGGGATGGCGGTCCTGGGACGAGAAGTCGATGCCCTTGGGGAAGATCCCGATGGTGATGACGAAGCCGTTGATCGACGCCAGGCGCGCATGCGGGACGGCGACGCCGCCGCCGATGCCGGTGCTGGTGACCTCTTCGCGATCATGGATGGCCTTGGCGAAGCCTGCCTTGTCGGTGACCAGCGGGTGGACCATGGTCACGTCGATCAGCCGCGACAGCGCCTCGCGTTTGCCGAGGGCCTCATCGAGTACGACCACGCGCTCGGCGCTGACGTACCCGGCGAGATCGACCGCCGATGGCAGCGGGCCTGACACGGCCTATCTCGATTCGAATTCCGTCAGCAGGTCGACCAGCGCTTGGGCCGTCTTCACCTGGTGCAGGAACTCGCAGAAGTGTTCCTTGCGGATCTGACTGGCGAAGCTCTTCATCAGCTGCAGGTGCTGCTCCTTCTGATCGGGCGGGGTCAGCAGCAGGAAGACGCTGTACACCGGCTCGCCGTCGAGGCTGTCGAAGTCGATGCCGCTGTCGCTGGTCCCAAACCCGCAGACGATCTCCTTGATCAGCGGGGTGCGGCAGTGCGGGATGGCGATGCCATGCCCGATGCCGGTGGAGCCGATCGCTTCGCGCGCCATCGCGCCTTCGATGATGTCGTCGGCGTTCTCGGGGTTGATCTTGCGGGCCCGCACCAGGCTCTGCACCACGTTCGCGATCACCGTGCGCTTGTCGACGTTCTCGGGAAGCTTGGTGAACGCCTTGGCGACGATGACCAGAGACATGCGTGGGAAAGTCATTGAGGAAGCGGGCACCATAGGTCGGCTGGCAATTCCAGTCAACCGCAAGGGTCTGATCTGCACGATGGTTGCGCCGCGGATCCGACCGGCGAATCGGCTTTTCGGGGGACTCCGTCCCCCATGCCCCCGCAGGATGCTTTTCAGTATCCTGCTAGCGCACCGCCCAGATCAGATATCCAGCGATCGACCCGGCGACCGCGGCGTTGAGGCTCTCGACGCCACCGGGCATCGGCAGGGTCACCAGCTGCGTGCACGCCGCCTGCCACTCCGGCCGCAGGCCGTGCGCTTCGCTACCCACCAGCAGCCAGCGAGGGCCTGGGGCCAACTGCTGCGGAGCCAGGCCGCCGTTGACCACCAGGGCCGTAAGTGGTGCTCCCGAGCGCAATCCCGCTAATCCCAGGGCTGGATCGCTGCGCGACAAACGGACCCGGGCCAGGGCGCCGGCCGAAGCCTGGACCACCTTGTGGCTCCAGGGGTCGCAGCCACCGAGGCAGTGGACCTGCGGACAGCCGAAGGCGGCGGCGCTGCGGATGAGCGTGCCAGCGTTGCCGGGATCGGCGATCTCGGCCAGGATCAGACCGCCGGCCGCAGGATCCGGCGCGACCTCGGCGGGCAGGGCGAAGACGGCGATCCAGCCGGATGCGGTGGTCGCCTGGCTGATGCGCGCCGCGACGCGCGCCGAGGCGGCGCGGGCCACATCGGCCGGCCATCCTGGCGGGGGGGGCTCGTTCTCCGGATGGAGCAGGACCGTCGCGCGCCAGCCGGCTTCGAGGAAACCATCGATGGCGCGCCGACCCTCGACCAGGAAGGCGTTCTGGCGCGCACGCTCGTCGGCGCGGTGCAGGTGACGCAGCTCCTTGACCAGGGGATTGTCGGGTGAACGGATCGTTTCGCGCATGGTGCGACGCCTCGGCGTGCGCGCGCATTCTGGCGGCGCCCGCCGCCGTGCCACCGCTTCCCGCGCACGCCCGGATGCCAGGTCGGCCTTCTCCACTTGCCCCGATCGTTGCCGGTCTCGACAATCCCCGCGACCATGGCCATGGCCGAACCGCAGCCTGATTCCGTCAAGCGTAGCCGCGCCGTCGAGTTCCTCGAAGAGCGCGCGCGGCTGCTCGCTCCGTCGGAGGAAGTCGTCAACCGAGGCTTGCGGCGCTGCGTTCGCCACGACCTGCGCAGTCGCCGAGTCCCCGGGCCGGTTCCCGCTGCCCCGGTCGAAGGGAAGGCGTCACCCGTCGCCGCAGCGGGTGATCCGCCGGTGGCGCCGCGCCCCCCCGCCGAACCGATCACCAGCGCCGTCGCCTCGGCCAAGACCCTCCAGGAGGACGAGCCTGGGCGCGTCGCGTCCACGGCGGGCAAGCTGCGCTCCGCGGCGCTCGCGGTCGGAACGGTGCTCGGCGGGTACCGCATCGTCGGATTGCTGGGAACCGGCGGCATGGGTCAGGTCTACCGCGCGTCCCAGCTGAGCATGAACCGCGAGGTCGCCTTCAAGGTGCTGTCGCCGCGCTTCAGCAAGAACGCGCGTTTCCGCGAGCGCTTCCTGCGCGAGGCGCGCGCAGCCGGCAGGCTCCATCACCACAATCTGATCTCGGTGCACGACGTCGGCGAGGCCGAAGGCCTGATGTACTTCAGCATGGAGCTGGTCGAGGGGCGTTCGGTCAAGGACCTGATCAATGAATCGGGCGCGATCACCGAGCAGCAGGCGTTCGAGGTCGCCGAGCAGACCCTCGCCGCCCTGGCCTACGCGCACGAGCGCGGCGTGGTCCACCGCGACATCAAGCCGGACAACCTGATGATCAACGCCGCCGGCGTGGTCAAGGTCGCCGACCTCGGGCTCGCGCGCAGCCGCAACGCCGGCGAGGACGGCGAGGAGGAGGACTTCACCACCAAGACCGGCACCATGATGGGCACGCCGTATTACATGCCGCCCGAGCAGGGGCGAGATGCCCATCGCGCCGACCACCGTGCCGATCTTTACGCACTTGGCGCCTCGCTTTACCATATGATCTGCGGCAAGGTGCCCTTCGACGGCGAAACCGCCGTCGCCATCCTGATCAACGCGACCACCCAGCCGCTGGTCTTTCCCGAACCCGGGCCGAGCGCGGTGGCCCGGCGGTTCATCGGGGAATTGATGGCCAAGAAGGCCGCCCAACGACCGCAGTCGGCGGCCGCGGCGCTGATCCTGCTGCGTCAACTCGTGGCCGGCACCGCCCCGCAACCGGTGCCGCCCCCCGCTGTGGAGGCGCCCGTCAGTCGGCTGCGACCGCTGTGGCCGTGGGTGCTTATCGCCACCGTGGTGCTCGTCGCAGCGATGGCCTGGTTGTGGCTGCAACGGGTCCGGCCACGTTGGCAGGCTCGGCGTGACATCGCCGAACTGGTCTCCGGTCATCGCTATGTCGGTGCGCTCGATCGACTCGAACTCGAGCGCGGCCGCGCCGAGGGCGGCTGGGCCACGCACATCGACCGGCTCACCGAGCAGACGCGCGAGGACTGGGATCGCTGGGCGGGTGGGTTGGCCGAGCCGGCCTTCGCTGCCTGCGACGCGGCGATCCTCGCGCGCAAACCCGCCGAAGCCGACGCTGCCTTGGCGCTGATCGAGGAGGCCTGGCGCAGCCCGCGCGTGGTCGCCGGGTTGAAGTCGCGCGAGGTCCAGATCGAGGACGCGCGTAGCCGCGGCGAGACCGCAGAAGCCGGTCGGGAGCGTCTGCGCCGCATGGTGCGCGAGGCCTTCGCCAAGGCGGCGGTGGCTGGCGG
>JACDEC010000701.1 GCA_013816645.1 Planctomycetota bacterium | reverse complement strand
GGTCTGGTGCTGCCGCGCCCGGGGTACCTCGCCGGTCTGCGCGCGCTGTGCGACCGGCACGGCGCGTTGCTGATCTTCGACGAGGTGATGACCGGCTTCCGCGCCGCCTGGGGCGGCTATCAACGCAGCGTCGGCGTCCGCCCCGACCTGACCTGCCTGGGCAAGGTGATCGGCGGCGGCATGCCGGTGGGCGCGTACGGCGGCAGCCGAGCCCTGATGCGCCACCTCGCGCCGCTGGGGCCGTGCTATCAGGCCGGCACGCTCAGCGGCAACCCGGTGGCGGTCGCGGCCGGGCTGGCGACCCTCACGCTGGCGAGCAAGCGCGGCTTCTACGATCGGCAATCCGCCGGCCTGTTGCGGCTGATCAGCGGTCTGCGCGACCTGGCCGCGTGCCACGGCATCCCCATCCAGTTGGCGCAGGCCGGCACCATGTGGGGATATTTCTTCTCCGAGCACCCGGTCACCGATCTCGCCAGCGCCCAGGCCAGCGATCTCGGCCGCTGGCGGCGCTTCTGCATCGCGATGCTTAAGCAGGGCATCTATCTCGCGCCCAGTCCCTTCGAGGCGGCCTTCTGGTCGAGCGCGCACGGCCCACGCGAGGTGGCGGTGACCTTGCGGGCAGCCGACGTCGCGTTCGCGGCGTGCCGTTAGGAACAGTTTCGACGTATCGGGCGAACATCGTCAGCGAGCCCTGCACGCGGTTCCTCTTGCTTATTGCGGACCCAACGCTGGTCGGGTATACGACACGGGCTACTACGGCCCGGCCAAAGATTTCGCAATGCATATGCATGCTTGCGTGGTCCTGGCGCACGGTCAGCCATCTCAAATCGACGGTCGATCGACCCTCGTTTCCGGAGTGCGGATGTCCTATCGTTCCTTGCGATCCCTTGCCCGTCCCGCGCTGATCCTGGTGCCAGCCTTGGCCGGCCTCACCCCATTGGCGCATGGCGTGGAGGGACCCGACGGACGATTCCTGGATCTGCGCGCGAGCATCACCAGCTCGCCGGCGCCCGAGATCAGCGAGCGGATCACCGGGCCCGCGACGCCCGCCGCCTCGTACGACTGGAAGGACGTCGACGAGCAGGGCTTCCAGGTTACGGCGGGGCTCGCCCTCGGCAGCAAGGCCCGGTGGTGGGGCGGCACCGTCCTCCAGGCCGACCTGGTCTTCGCCAGCTACGACATCACCCCCGGCTCCCTCCGACGCAGCGATGGCGTGTCCTTTTCGCCGGCTGCCAGCGGACTCAAGTACCGCACCCTCGGCGGCCAACTCGCTTACGGGTATCACTGGGCGAGCACCACCGAACGTGATCAGCTCGCCGCCCACTTCGAGTTCTCGCCCTTCATCGGCGCCGGCATGGCATCCGCGGAAACGTCGGGGCAGAACTCGCTCGGCAACGCCGAGACCTATGAAGACACCAGCATGTACTACGAGTACGGCGTGCGCACCGGATTCTACCTGACCGAGCGCGGGTTCCTCTTCGGTTTGACCGCGTTCTACGCCGCCGGCGGCGACGACCTGACCATCGACCTCGGTGGCGGAGCGTCGAGCGAACTGACCCTTGATCGCGAGGGTTTCGGTGCCGGCCTGCAGGCTGGTTGGCGTTTCTGACCTCTGGTTCCAGGTCCCCTCGACTGTCTTAAGGACGCGTATGCCTGTCGTGCAACTTTCTCTGTCTGGGTTCTGTGCGATCTGCGTGTTGGCGATCGCTGCTATCACCGGCCCGGCGCTCCATGCGGTGGATGTCATCACCATTCACGCCACCGTCCCGACGGCGACCGAAACCGGCACCCAACCCGGCAGATTCACCATCTCGCGCTCGGGATCGGCGGGGGCACTGACGGTGTTCCTCGATTCGTCGACCGGCACCGCGACGCCCGGCGGTGACTACACCGCCATACCGGCCTCGGTGGTGATTCCCGATGGCGTGCTCACGTTGGCTGTCAGCGTCGTGCCGGTCCAAGACGGCTCTGCCGAGGGCGGTGAATCGGTGGTCGTCGCCATCCAGAACGTCAGCGATAACTCGTATATCGTCGGCAATCCGTTCAGCGCATTGGTCACCATCGCCGACGATGACATGACCGCTTCGGTGCGCGTGCCGCAGTTGCTCTCCTAC
>JACDEC010000700.1 GCA_013816645.1 Planctomycetota bacterium | reverse complement strand
GGGACTACCTGCTTGCCGTGGAAGACAACCAGCCCAGCCTGCACGACGAGGTCCGACGCCTATTCGACGACCCCGCCACCAAGCTGCACAGCGGGTTCGAGACCATCGACGGCGATCACGGCCGCATCGAGTTGCGCCGCCACTGCGTCAGCCACGACGTGGCCTGGCTGACCACCGACCGCCGCTTCCCAGGTGAGCCGCGCTTTCCTGGCCTGCGCGCCGTCGCAATGGTCGAGGCCGAGGTCGAACGCGGCGGCAGCATCAGCCGCGAACGCCGATACTACCTGTCCTCCCTGCCGCTCGACGCCCGCCTATTCGCCCGCGCAGTGCGCTGCCACTGGCACGTCGAGAACCGCCTGCACTGGGTGCTCGACGTCGTGTTCCACGAAGACCTCAGCCGCCTGCGCTCCGGCTCGGGGCCGCAGAACATGGCAACCGTCCGCCACATGGCCATGAACCTGATCCGAGGCGCCAAGGACAAACACAGCCTCAAAGTCCGCCGGAAATCAGCCGGCTGGGATACCGCCTACCTCGAAACCATCCTCCGTCAGTCAGCCTGACCGCCGCTCAAGCGATTCCCCTGAGGGAAAATGTCGTGGCGGCGACCGGCGACGCCATGCATCGTCGGTATTTGCTCACCCCCCTGTTCGGATGAGCGATGGACAGGATGGCTGAACACCGCTGGCGAGGCTTTGCGGGAGCGGTTTGCGACGTTGTGTTGACCTGAGGACGGGGTCGTGATTCTACGGTTTGATGCGTTTGGTGCCCGATGTTCCGCCGTTGTCTGCCGCCGAGAAGGACGCGCTGATCACGACGCTGCTGGCGCGTGTTGATGAGTTGACGGTCCGCGTTGCGGCATTGGAAGTGGAGAACGCGACGCTGCGCGACAAGCTGAAGCTGCCGTCCAAGACGCCGGACAACTCCTCGATGCCGCCGAGCCAGGGACACAAAGCAAGCGGCGGCGGCGAGGCGAAGCCGAAAGGCAGGGTCCATGCGGGGGCGCACCGTCCCCTGCATCCCGATCCGACGCGGCGGCGCGATGTCCCGGCTGAGCGGTGTGGCCATTGCCAAGCCGATGTGCGCGGCGTTTGCCAGATGGCGGTCCATGCCTATGACCGGATCGAGATCCCCGAGATCGTGCCGGACGTGACCCGCGTGACGCTGTATGGCGGAACCTGCCCATGCTGCGCGCGACGGTTCAAGGCGATCCCACCCGCAGGGTTGGAGCCGGGCTCGCCGTTCGGCGCGCACTTGCGAGCCTTTGTGCTCTACCTGCGCTTTGCCCAGGCGATCCCGTTCGAGCGTCTGGCCCGGCTGATGTCCGATCTCTTGGGATTGCAAATCAGCGAGGGAGCACTTGCCAACATGCTGCAGGAGAGCGGCGACGCCTTTGCCCACCAGAGCAGCATGATCCGGGACCGGCTCTTGTCGGGGACCATTCTGCAATCCGACGAGACCAGCGCGCGCGTTGGCAAGACGACATGGTGGACCTGGGTGTTCCATGACGGCGACAGCGCCTGCTTCCGCATCCGGCCGAGCCGGGGCAAGGCCGTGGTTGAGGAGTTCCTCGGCGAGGTACGTCCGGCGTTCTGGGTGTCTGACCGGTTCGGCGCTCAGATGGGTTGGGCCAGCACGGGCCATCAAGCCTGCCTTGCGCACCTTTTGCGCGATGTTCAATACGCCATCGACGCCGGCGATGTCGCCTTCGCACCGGCCATCAAGGACCTGCTGAAGCAGGCCGTCGCCATCGGCCGCCGCCGTGACCGGCTCAAGGATTCCACCCTCGCCGCCTATGCGGCAAAGCTGGAAGCAGCGCTCGACCGATTGCTCCGGATTGAGCCCATCAGCGGGCAGGGGCTGAAGCTGCTCCGGATCATCAAGCGGTTTCGCCAGCACCTGTTCGTCTTCGTCACTCACCGGGACATACCGCCGACCAACAACGGCTCGGAACAGGCGCTGCGTCCGTGCGTCGTCTTCCGCAAAGTCACCAACTGCTTCCGCTCGCACTGGGGCGCTAGGCTCTACGCCGACGTCCGGTCCGTATTCGAGACCGCCCGACGACGCGGCATACCTCTCCTTCAATCCATTCGTATGACCTTGGACGGACAACCCCTGCC
>JACDEC010000699.1 GCA_013816645.1 Planctomycetota bacterium | reverse complement strand
GATTGGCGCCTGCGCCGAGCTGGAGCTGACGGTCGATCTGGGTGAAGGTGAGCTGGCTGTCGCTGCCCGACCACGGCACCACCACCAGGCTTATGCGCACCGCGGTGGTATCGGCATTGTCCAATCCCGCCAGGCCGCTGGCCTGGGTGACGCGATACCAGATGCCTGGCTGATTGGCGTAGCGGTAGAGGATGTCGGGCGAGTCGGTGGCGGCGACGCCATTGCCGGCGAAACCGTCGCCGATGTATTCGCTGGGAGCGGCCGCGCCGACCGCAGGTGGATACGGCGGATGATTCTCCCATCCCGCTTCGAGGCGGAATTCGGCGACCAGCGACGCCGCAGCCAGCGAACTCCGGGTGACGTCCTCGGACAGCTTGCGGTAGCGGATGCCGGCCAGGAACAGCGCGAACAGCGACACGAAACCGATCACGAAGACCGCGGAGGCGACCAGCATCTCGAGCAGGGTGAAGGCGCGACGGGTCATGGTATGCCGCGTTTGTAACGTTGTGCGGCCCGGATCGCCACGGGGATATTCCCGCACCTCGGCTCTGCCCAGGACCGTGTGTGGCCGGCGAGGCCGTAAGATGCAGGCGGCTAGGGAGTCGCCAGGGCGCGCAACAAGGCGCGATGCCGCTCGACCGCATTGCCGGGCACCGCGCATTCGATGATCATCGCTGTCGATCCGACCGCGGCTGCGTCGAGCGCTTCCATCATCTCGACACGGCTGGAGACCAGCCGATACCCCAGGCCGAAGAGTGCAGCGGCGCCCGCGCAGTTCCGGCCGTGCGGGGTACGCACCCAGGTCTGGTACTCAGGCATGCGGGCGACGGGCAGGAAGTCGAAGATGCCGCCGCCATCGTTGTTGAGCACCACGATCGCTGATCCCGCGGCTGGCGCCGCCGCGGCCAGGGCAGGGAGGTCGTGGAGGAAGGCGAGGTCGCCGCACACCAGGCGGCCTGGCATGCCGGACCCGAGTACTTCACCGAGGAAGGTGCCGATGGTTCCATCGATGCCGTTGATCCCGCGGTTGGCCAGGACGTTGCCGCGCGCATGCAGATTGGCGTGGCGCACCGACATGCTCGACGCCGCATGGACGATCGCAGGAGGTCGATGCGCGAAGGCGAGGTGGGCGGCGAGCACCTCGCCCCACGGTTCGACCGCCATGGCGTCGCGCAGCCTGATCAGCGCCAATCGCTCCGCCGCGAGCCAACGCTCACGCCAAGCAGCATCGCCGCTGCGGCACATCTCCAGCAATTCCGCGGAGGCATCGCTGTGCAAGTGCGGCAAAGATGCCCAGGCCCGACCGAGGAAGTCGATGCTGGCGGCATCGCCGATGGTCAGCAGCGGGCAGCGCTGGCGATCGATCCACTCGAACACCGTGCGCGAGAGCGGTATCGCCGTGCAAGCGATGATCACGTCCGGACGTTCGTCTCCGAGCGGACCTGCCAGCAACGCGTCGCCGGTGGTGACGACTTCGGCGCCCATCCACAGGCGTTCGCCAGAGCTGGCATCAGCCACCAGAGGATAGCCGGTGGCCTGGGACAGCGCGCCCGCGCTCATTTCGGCGATGATCGGTCCGGGGCCTGCGAAGATGATGCCGCGCAATCCAGGGCGCAGCCAGTCGATGCCGAGGACCGCCTCGCCGGGTTCGCTGCTCAGCGGCGATATTTGTCGCGACGTCCGTCCCACGAAGGTGTACGGGCGGCGAGCGGGCCGTCCGTCGAGTGCTTCGCTCGACAGCGCGGCAGGGGGCGTCCAGAGCGAACCGGGCGCACTGATCAGCGGTTCCCGAAGCGGAACGTTGATCAGCACCGGGCCTTGCGCCTGGGCCGCGCGACTGACGCGTGCCCGTAGGGCGCGAAGGGCGAGGTCGTCCGCCAGTGGCTCGCCGACCACCGGTTCTTCGACCACGAATGCGGACAAGGCGCCGCGCTGGGCCATGGTCTGCGGGGCACTCACGCCGTGCAGTTCCCAAGGTCGATCAGCGGCGAGAGCGAGCAGCGGCAGTCCTGACGCTCGGGCTTCCGCCAAGGCCGGCGCGAGATTGGCCAATGCGCTGCCCGAGGTCACGCACACCGCGGCCGGACATCCTGACGCCTTGACCATGCCCAGCGCCAGGA
>JACDEC010000698.1:346-2124 GCA_013816645.1 Planctomycetota bacterium | reverse complement strand
GATCAGCTCCGGCGCCGCCGATCGACAGGCGGCGCGCGACCAGGGCATACGCCAGCGTGGGCCGGTTCTTCGGGCGGGTGAGGACCAGCGCATCGACCGGGCCATCGCCATCGAGCCTCTCGCCGGTCGGGGCTCGGGGGATCGGCCGCACGCGCAGGGTGACCGTGCGGGCGAGCTCGATGAGGTGGTCCTGGCCGACGGTCAGCGCGATGGTCTGGCCCGAGCGCGCTGGCGCGCCGTTGATCGTGGTGCCGTTGGCGCTGCCCAGATCCTGGGCATGGCAGCGGCCATTGTCGTCGAGCCCGAGGACCAGGTGCTGGCGACTCAGGCGTTGGCACGCCGTCATGTGCTCGGGCACCGGATAATTGCGCAGGCAGATGTCGACGGCGGCGTCCTTGTGCTTGCCCAGGCACAGACGGGTGCGCGCGTAGAGGAGGATCAGGCTGCCATCGTCGTTGGCGATCGGCACGAGCGCGAGCCACTCCCAGCTCAGCGCCGATTGCAGCGCGGCCTCGCTGGGCAATCGCCCATGGACCGTCCGTTCCTTGGCCGGAGCCGGTTGCTGGATTTGGCCTTCGCGGTCCTGCGCCGCGGGCGCCCGCGGTTCGTCGCCGCTCGCCAGCGCGCGCATGATCGCTTCGGGCGAGAGATCCATGCTGACCGTGCTGGATTCGGCGCTCGCTTGCGGGCGCTGCTCCCGAGGCAGGGCCGCCGCCGCGGTGGCTAGCGCATCGCACAAGGCACGCGGATCGGCGTAGCGCTGGTCCCGATCCTTGTGCATGCAGCGCGCGATGATGGCGGCGGTGGCGGGCGACAGTTCGGGACGGGCGAGCCGCGCGTCGGGTACGGCGGCGGTGCGGTGCTGGTGCAGGACCTCGGGGATGCTGCCCGCGTAGGGGGGATGGCCGACCAGGCAGAAATAGAGGACCGCCCCGAGCGCGTAGAGATCGCTGCGGATGTCGAGTTCGCAATCAGGAGCGACCTGCTCCGGGGACATGTAGGCCGGACTGCCGACCGTGGTCCCGGCCATGGTCAGGAAGGTGCGATCCATCTGGGTGGATCGGGCGAAGCCGAAGTCGGCGAGCTTGGCGACGCCGGCATCGGTCACGAAGATGTTGTGCGGTTTGATGTCGCGATGGATGAGCTCGACCGCGTGCGCCGCGACCAGGCCTTCGGCGACCTGGTGCAGCAGCCCGAGCGCTTCGACCTCGGGCAGCGGGCCGCGCCCGAGCACCAGTTCCTTGAGGTCGCCGTCGCGGATGAATTCGAGGACCATGAAGCGGGTGCCGTCGGCGGCGATCCCGTGATCGAGGCAGCGGACGACGTTGGGATGATCGAGGCCGCGGGTGATGCGCGCTTCGCGCTCGAAGCGGCGCTGGAGATCGCTGCCTTCGGAGCCGCCGCGCCGAGCGGTCGGCGTCGCCCGGGTGGTCGCCGGCATGGCTGCCTGGTCGATCCAGATGCTGCCGTCGGGCTCGACGCGCACCTCCTCGACGGCGCTGCCGGGTGTGTCGCGCATGGTCTTGATCACCACCAGCCTGCGGTCGGGGGCGGCGGCCAGCCAGACGCTCCCCATGCCGCCATCGGCGAGGTGGGCCAAGCAGTCGTAGGCGCCATAGGTGCGCCGGTCGGAGGGCGGCAGCAGCGCGGCCAGTTGGTTGAGCACGGTCCCGCTCAGCCGCGATTCGATCTCGAGCCAGCGGTGGACCGCTTCGACGCTGTCCACCCCGGCCGCGACCAGGCGGGCGCGCAAGCGCGCGATCTCATCGAGTGGCAGC
>JACDEC010000698.1:0-336 GCA_013816645.1 Planctomycetota bacterium | reverse complement strand
GCGTGCAGCAACGCCTCGATCACCAAGCCGTTCATAGCTGCCCCCGGGTCGGCAGTGTTGGCCGACATCGGTCGCTGCAACCTTTGTCTCATGGGATAACTAGGAAGACTATCGCCATCGGATACCGGGTGATTGACCCACTCGACTTTCTAGCTACATAGCCAGCCCTCCACTATGGGCGACGTTCCAATATTCCTGCGCGCTGGTGAACGGAGCGATCCTGCGGACGCATCCGCACCGGCTCCTGTCGAGGATGTCCACATCGACAAGCCCGCTGCCACCGATTGGAACGGCGCCGAAGTCACCCTCGGCGATCTGCCCTGTGCACCGCCTGTC
>JACDEC010000161.1 GCA_013816645.1 Planctomycetota bacterium | reverse complement strand
CTGGCGGCGGTGGACTTCGCTCCATACCCGGCGGGCCAGGTGCGCCGACAGCGGCGCCCGGCGCAGCGCGCGCACCACCATCGCGCGCCGCTCTTCGGGCAGGGCCAAGGACAGGCAGTCGAAGAGCAGGTGCGACCAATGGTGGAGCGCGGTCAACTGCTGGCCGATGAGCGGCAGCGGGGCGCCTGCCTGGGAGCTGACCTGGTCGAGCGCTCGCGCCAGTGCCAGGACGTCGGGGCCGGCATTGCGCGCATCCCACGCTTCGAGCAGCGCATCGAGCGCGGCCCGATCGACGAAGGCGCACGTCGCCTCGGGATGCCCGCCGGCGAGCGCGCCGGCGAGCGGGCTGCCTGATGATGGTGCGATCTGCCCCAGTGCGATGCGCGGGAAGATCGCAAGCTCCGCTGCGGGATCGGCGAAGGCGATGACCAGTGCTGCACGGGTCAGGCGTCGAGCGGGCGTCGTCGCAACTATCGTTGTCGCAAATTTCGTTGATGGGGCAGCGGCGCCTGGCCACCATTCCTGCTGGGGGCCGGGCTCCGCGGTTGCTGCCTCGAGCCACCCGCTGGCCTGGGCTTCGCGCAGGAGGTCGTCGGACACCGCGAGCCCCGCGGTTGGAACCGGGCGGCGGCGCTGGACCATCCGCGCGACCAGATCGCGGCCGGCAGTGGACAGTCGTCCGTAGCCGTCGAAGCAAGCACGCTCATCGTTCGCGAACACGTCGGGAGCCGCGCGCTGCGCACTGCCGAGGACCAGCCCGAGGTGCTGTCCGTAGGCAGTCGCGGAGAGGACGGCGGAGGCACCCACCCTGGCGACGTTGGTTGCAGCACGGGGTGGGCAAGCGGGCTCTCACCACTTTGGCGACGAGGGCGCTGGGAGCTCCGCTCCCCGTAGGTGGTTGCCCGACCCCTCATACCGATTTCATGGGAATGCGATAGAATCCGCGCTGAGTCCGGCTAGCGTGCGCAGTGCCTGCGACGCTGTGCCTAGCAGGGTCCTATGTGCGCAGTGCCCACGCTGCAGAGTACCCACGCTGCAGATAGTCCAGTCGCCGCTTTTTGGAGAGTCTTCATGAACCACATCGCCATCGCTGTGCTTGTTAGCCTGGTTGCCACATCGACTTCTGCCTTCTCGGCAACAGTCGACGTCGATTATCCCAAGTTGCGGGACAGCGAACTCGGCCGGGTGCTCATCGGATGCATCTGGGCAGCCGAAGCCGAAGGGTCGACAGCGCCGTCCGAAGCGGCCAATGGCTGCACGCGCATCCTGGTGTCCTGGGATGGGCCGAAGGCCCCGCCAGTGGTCCGTTACCGCGGCGTTCCGGCCCAGGCGGTCATCGATCGCTTGGCCGCGAAGCCCGAGGGCGCCGCGATCGACAGTCCGATTGGTCCGGCCTGGCCAGCCAACCAGAAGGGCTTCTTAGTCGCCAAGGTCGCCGATGACGAGGTCGTCATGGTGACCGTCAAGATGATGCCGACCCTGGTGATGCCAGAATGGCCTGAACAACGCGACCGGGTGATCTCGTTCTCGGGTCCAGCCAGCCACCTCAAGCTCGGCGATCTCCAGGACAACCTATCGTCGTTCGATTTCGTCTGGGAGCCGAGCGGCGTGCTCGAACTGCTCGCCACTGCCAACAGCAAGACCGATGCGAAATCGGTGATGCGCTACATCAGTCTCCGCCGGCCATTGCTCGACATCGCGGCCGGAGTTGGCGTCGAGAAGGCTGAGTTCCCCGCGAAACTGCTGAGCGGAGCGTCCTTCACCCGCAGCGGGGCGAAGATCACCGTGAAGTCCTCGCTCAACGAAGACATGCGCGGCGAGGCCGTGGCCTTCCTGGTCAAGACGATCAACAAGCAGATGCGCAAATACAACTGAGGCGTCCGCGAACGCCGACGTCAGTCGCGCGGTCGATCTAAACCAGGTTGGGCACGGATCGTGAGTCCGTTGACCGGTGGGCTGCGCTGGCCGACTAACGTCATGCGGGCATCGTCGCCATCGATGGCATACCGATGGCAGGTGCTGACTCGCGGCGGTCGGAGCGGATCGCAGCGAGTGGCCGTTCCCGCTGCCCTGGGGTACGCTCAGGCATGCAGCGCACGTGCCATCAGTCGGGATTCACGTTGCTCGAACTCTCCGTTGTCGTCGGCGTGATGCTGACCCTGGCAACCGTGGGGATGACCGGATTGTCCTCCAGCCTGCGCGACTCCTCGGTCGACGGAGCGTCCCAAGGCATCGAGCAGGCCGCGGACTTCGCGCGCCGGCTCGCCATGAATCCGTGGGGCAAGGCGATCGACACGGCGTCCCGTCACGACGAACTCAAGCGCTACGGCGTGGTGCTGGTGGACGCCCAATCCGGAGCGCCGGCCTATGTGGCGGTGACTTACGGATCGGCCGCCACCGTCGCGAACATCCTGCTCGGCTCAGACGGCAAGCCGGTGTTCCAGCGCGCATTCAACCGCAACGTCGCGTTCTACTCGGGCCCGGCTGGTTCGGCTCCGCCGCGGCTGGGAACCGACCTGGGTTGGATGTACCACTACGACACCGGCATGACGGCCTCGGGCTGCGCGCGCACGCTGCGCCCGGTGTGCGTGGGCATCACTGCTGCTCGCGTCGCCGCTTCGCGCCTCGACCCGGTGACGACCGTGCGCATTACCGACCAGCTCGCCGCCGGGACGCTCGATGGGCGTCTGCGGCTGGCGATCGAAGTCCAGCCGACCGGCATGATGACCACGGGTGCGTGGCGTCCGTGACGTCGGTCGCTTCGGTGGCTTCGGTGGCTTCGGTGACGGTGCCAGCCGACGCGAGCCCATGGCTCGACGGTTGCGGGCCGGCGCCAACCTGCCGATGATCGGGCGATGGCCTCGCACGAATCGGTCGATCCGCTGCTGGTGGCACCGCGAAGCGACGGCATGAAACCCCTGTGCTCGAGCGGATTCACGCTCATCGAACTGCTCATCGCGATGGTGATCATCGCCGCGCTCTCGGGACTCGGATTCGCGGGCTACAGCGCGGTGGTCAAGCGCGCGCGCATCGATGGCACCCGCACGGTGGTGCTCGCGGTGTCGACCGCCATCCAGCGTCACGACCGCCAGGATCTCGCGGTTCCGGTCCTGACTGGCGCCAACTGGAGGACGATCGTGCGCCGTGCGTGGGATCTCGACGATGACAACGTGCTCGACGGCGATCCCTCCCTGGATCCCAAGGAACCGCTCAATCCAGCGGTCGATGAGTTCACCGCGGCCGAGAAGGCCGAAGCGACCTCCGCCGCCTACCGCGGCCTGGTCGCCGAGTCGCCCAACCTGTCCTTGCCTCCTCGCCATGTCGATGCCGGCAAGCATGTCCTCGATGCCTGGCGCAAACCGCTGCGCATCGACCACGGCGACAGCGAGCGGTTCTCCGGATCGCGCTTCGGCGTGTGGTCGACCGGTCCCAACGGCGTCGACGAATCCGGCGACGGCGACGACATCGCCAGTTGGAAGAGCCAATGAGCCGACCGAGCAACGGTTTCTCCATCATCGAAATGCTGGTGGTGATCTCGATCATCGCCCTGCTCTCCGCGCTGATCGTGTTCGGCGCCACCGCCTTCGGCATCGGCGGAAAGCGCGCCAAGACCGGGTCGATCGTCGCCACGGTCCGCAACGCGCTCGACCTCGCCGCGGCCGATCGCGGCTCGCGTCCGGCTCCCGCTGAGCATCCGCTCGCCGGCAGCCTCGCGCCGCGCTTGGAATTCGTGCGCGCCGGCGGCGGAGCGGTGTCGGCCAACGGCGTGGCGCTCATCGGGGTCCCGCTCATCCAGGTCGCAGCAGCTGCCCAGGACCGGGTGCTGCTTGCCGACGACCTGTTCGCTGACCCCGACGTGCCGCAGCTCTTCGCCCTGCGCCGGGATGCCTGCACGATCCTCGGCATGCCGCAGGTCACGGTCACCCAGGCGCGTAAACTGCCACCCAACCTGACGGCGACCGATGCCCCCGACGTCGCCGGCTTTCTGATCGCACCGAGCGGCGATGCCGGCCAGAACCGCGAGATCATCGAGCAGGTGCTTGGCCGCGGGGGCTTGTCCAGCGAACTCGCCGGTCTCGGTGGCTTGTCCGAGCCCGCGCCTGCCTACACGGTCGCCGTGATCAATGGGCGCGTTCTCACCGACGTCCCGGTCGGCGGAGGCGGAGCCACCCGTTGGAAGCGCGGCCATGTCGCCGACGGCATCCACCCGACCGAAGCGCCGGCGAAGAACTGGAAACCCTACCGCCTGCCCGGATTGGCGGTGGTCGACGCCTGGGGTACCGAGTTGCTCTACGGTGTCAGCGATACCGGCGTCCTATCGGTCACCAGCGCTGGCGCCGATGGCGCGTTCGCCATCGATCCCGGGAAGAACGGGATGCTCGAGACCGGGATCGGCGCGACGCCGCAAGGTGACGATAGCGACGGTCGCACCGACAACATCGTCTCAGGCGGAGGCTGATCGTGCGGCGCGGCTTCACGCTCATCGAAGTGCTGGTGGTGCTGGTGATCATCGCCGTGCTGATCGGCATGCTGATCCCTGCAATCGGCATCCTCCAGCGCAACAGCCGCTTCTTCGTGACCGCGCAGCATGGCCAGAACGTGCTCAACCGGATATCGCAGATGGCCCAGCTGCAGTCCAGCGCCGCCGCTTACTTGCAGGAGGTCGCCGGACTCGACGGAGCCCCCAGCTTCTCGCACACCGCCGGTGTGCTCGCTCCGCGCACCGGCGTGTGGCTCGACTACGACCAGCCGTATGAACTGCGCTTCCCGTGGGGGCGCCGCAGCCTGACCTTCCTCACCGCCGGCCAGCCGATCCTCGGCCATCCCCGCGATTTCGCCCTCTCGCAGTGCAATCCCCGTCGCACCGCGGCGATCATGATCGCGGCCGGGGTGGTCAGCGATGTGGCCCGGCACGCGACCGACCGCTCGCCGAACGCCGACTGGAACGACGCGTGGGGCAATCCCCTGATCCTCTCCTACGCGCTGTTCCAGTACGGCCCCGATACCGCCAACAGCTGGCCGAACGGTCCGTTCCCGAGCTCCGAGTCGGCGGTGGGGACCACCGCATTCGCTGCCCAGTGGGCGCGCGCCGAGCGCGAATACCAGCAGCTGCGCCAGGTCTATCTCACCGTTGGCGCCATCGGCCCGATGGTCAACGGGATGTACAGCGAGGCCTCGGCCCTCGCCGCCACCTTGCAATCAGCGACTCCGAATGGGGCGTGGGACGAATTGTGGACCCAGGTCGACGCGGTCGCCAATCGCGATGCTGCCGGCGTCGAGCTGTGGCGCGTCGACTACCCCGATGCCGATCCGGTCGCGGGCGGCCTGCCCGAGCCGGTGGGCGCGGTGAACGTGTTCCTGCGCAAACCATGGTCGGGCAGTCATCGTGGCGAGAGCAACGGCCAGCACTGCATGCTGCTCGGTCCGGTGGAGATTCCGTAGCTGGAGCGCTGGCCGGCGCGGCGACGCCGCCGGGCTGGTGCCCATGGCGGCGTCGCAGCGGTCCGTATTGGGCCGACCGAGGACGATGTCCTAGTGGCAGCAGCTCTCGAATCCGGCCCAGGTGTCGAGCGGGATACCCGTCTCGAGCAAGGACTTCATGCTCGACAGCACGCGGGGCCAGCCGCCCGAGATGCCCTTCGCCATATCCGATCCCGCCACCAGATGGTCGTGGGTGACGTGCAGGCGGATCATGTCCTTGATGAGCCCGATCTCGAACGTCACGCGTGAATGCTTGGCAGGGTCGTCATGATCCCCGGTCCCAGCCCAGCTCAGCACCAAGCGCTTGGGCGGGACGCATTCGCGGACGATCCCGGTGATCACCGCAGCGCCCGCCGTCGTGCGGTGTTCCCAGCGTGACCCCTGCTTCCAGTCCGAAAAATTGGCGTTCCCCCAGTATTGGTGGGCGAACTCCGGATTGGTGATCGCTGCCCAGACCTTCTCGGGCGTGGACTTGATGTAGGTGGTGTAGTGGTATTCGGTGGCGGTCATGGCGGATCTCCGTGCAGGGCTTTCTTGAGGGTGTGCAGGGCCTGAAGGTGCTTGGTCTGGAAGCGGCCGACCCAGCGCATGGCGATGTCGTGGATCGGTACGGGATTGAGGAAGTGGAGCTTCTCCCGCCCACGGCGCACGGTCACCACCAGGTTGGCGGCCTCGAGGATGGCGAGGTGCTTCGACACCGCCTGCCGACTCATGTCGTGCCCGTCGCAGAGTTGACCGAGCGCCAGGCCGCCTGCTTCGCGCAGCCGATCGAGGATCAGCCGCCGGCTGCCGTCGGCGAGGGCTTTGAAGACATCGTCGTCGGTGGCCACGGCCGAAATATGCAACCATTCGGTTGCATGTCAAGCCGAGGCCGTGACGCGGTCATTGCCGATCGCGAAGCTCGTGCTGGCTGCCTGGTCGTGGTGAAAGATTTCGCCCGCCAAAATCTTGGCGGGCGAAAGCGTTTTCTGGCGGACAGGGAGGGATTCGAACCCTCGGTACTCTTTCAAGTACACACGATTTCCAATCGTGCCCATTCGACCACTCTGGCACCTGTCCTTTGGAAATGAAACGGGTGCGGAGGATGCCCGCGTCACCGCTCACTGGCAAGCTCTTTCGCAACCCAAAGTAGGCGAGGCTTGAAGCCTCGCAACACGTCGCAAGCTCCTTGACCTCCAACTCCGCTCCAACGCTTGTCCGAGGAATCTCTAGTGACAGCCGCAGCCCGAGCCGCACCCACCGCCGCTTGACGCCGGCCCAGATGACGCGGAGGAACTTACACCCATCAGTCCCGCGCC
>JACDEC010000697.1 GCA_013816645.1 Planctomycetota bacterium | reverse complement strand
GTTCGGTGAGGTGGCGCTGAACCGCGACCGCGACGTCGCCGGTCTCGGCGGCGACCGCCGCGACCTCGGCTGCGCACGCGGCGGCGAGCTGCTCGCGGCCCTTGCTCGCGCGCTCCGACGCCATCGCCTTCATCGTGCTTTCGACCTGCCGGCGCGGGAAGTAGGCGCGGTCCTCGATGTACCAGTAGTCCGAGAACGAATCCTTGAGATAGGAGTTCGCCTTCTTCCCGGGAGCGTCGGTCGGTTCGGCCGAATCCAGGTTGTTGCCGACCGATGCGCTGGCGCTGGCGACGCCGATCATCTCCTTCCACGGGTAGTCTTCGCGCAGCGGCTTGCAGACGTAGACGCGCTTGCTGGCGTCGAGCGTGCCTTCCGACAACGTGGTCGTTGGGCTCTTTGTTTCGGGGACTGCGTCCCCGGGCCCCGCAGGATGCTTCAGCATCCCAGCCTGTGGATCTTGTGTATCTGCTAACCCCCATACATATGCAGCCCAGGAGCTTCCCATGACCTCGATCGCCGAATCCGCCCAGGCCGCCATCGCCAAGGGGCCGCGCCGACTTCCGGTGCTGCTGGTCGAAGGCGCGCCGGTCCAGGCTCGCGCACTGGTCGAGCCGGGCTCTGGATCCACCTTCGTGATCGCGCTGTTCCCCGCCGCCGTGTTCGCGTTCGGCATGTGCGTCGTCACCTACGGCATCGCCCTGGTCGCCTTCGTGCTGAGTCCGCTGTTCCTCTGGTACCAGAATCGCAAGGCGCTGGCGTTGATCCGCGGCTCGTGCGTACGGATCGCCGAGGATCAACTGCCGGAACTGCACGCATGCGTCGCCAGCTTCGCCGATCGCCTGGGTCTGCGCGAGGCTCCCGAGGCCTACCTGGTGGAGACCAACACCATCAATGCCGCGGCCATCAAATACGGCGGCCGCCAGGTCCTGATCTTCACCGATGACCTGGTCGACGCCTGCTTGCGCTCGGCCAACCCCCGGGCCCTGTCGTTCGTGGTGGGCCATGAACTCGCCCATGTCGCGCTGGGCCACAACGGCCTGTTCCGTTCATTCATCAAGCGCGCTTCCAAGAAGCTCTCCCGCCTGGACGAGTACAGCGCCGATCGCGTGGCGCTCGCCCTGGTGGGTGATCGCAACGCCGGCATGAACGGTCTGCTCGCCATGATCGCTGGTCCGCAGATGATGCCGTACATCGACATTCCAGCGCTTGAGCGTCAGTGCGAGCATGTGGTCGCTGATGGCTACGCCACCAAGGCGGAGAAGCTGCTGACGCATCCACTGCTGTTGCGCCGGATGCACCGCATGCTCTGCCCGTCTCAGCGAGCGACCTGAGCGGCGCTGCCGCTGTTGCGCGGCAGCCATCGATCGTGGCGAAGGGCCGTGACGGACGGGGCGGAAGCGAGGTCGCCTGAGAGCGTACGCCGCGAGTGCCGCCGTCGGCGGGATGACGAAGGAGCCGCCGATTGCGGATGCGCAGCAGCCCCGGCACCCACGATCCACCAGCCGGGATGAACTCGGCGCAGGGAGAGCAACGTGCCGGATGATCAGGTTCCTGGAAAGCGCGGGATCTACCGCACCATCCTCAGGGTGCTGGTCTTCCTATTCGCCCTCTTGATGCTCGCTTGGTGGCTCCTCCCCGGTCTCTTCGCCAAGGCCGAAGCCGAGAGCCGGAAGGCGGATGCTGCCTCGCCTCCGTGACCGATGGAGAAGTCGCTCGGACGACAGCGTGCTCGCTCAGGAACTTTGGCTCGAGGAATGCTTGGAGCGATTGCTCGGCCATTGTCTCAGGTAGGCTGAGCGGAGGATCGCGTGCCACCAGGGCGCCGATCAGATCGCCGTCTGGCAGAAGTGGACTCCTCGATGCTTCCCGTCCATCTCAAGCCCGGGCCCCTGACGATGGTGCTGGTGGTTGCGATGACGCTGGCGTCGCTGTCGGCAGCCACGCCAGCGATCCCGATGCCGCTCATGCAGCTGAAGGAATCATCGACCTATCAGTACCTTGTCACGCTGCCGGCTGGATACGACGCCGCGCGCGCGGTGCCGCTGGTGATCTTCCTGCATGGCAAGGGCAACAACTCGGTGGCCGGCGTGCAGGAATGGGGACCGCCTGCGCGGGTGATGAAAGGC
>JACDEC010000696.1 GCA_013816645.1 Planctomycetota bacterium | reverse complement strand
GCTCAAGCCCGACGCGCTGTCGCCGCCGGTCTTCAAGCTCGGCGTCGGCACGCTGCTGCGCCTGCTCGCGCCGATGACGCCGCACCTCTGCGAGGAGCTGTGGCGCGACCTGG
The DNA here is from genome assembly GCA_013816645.1 of Planctomycetota bacterium. GTDB lineage: Bacteria > Planctomycetota > UBA11346 > UBA11346 > UBA11346 > JACDEC01. Next base: position 2,021 of record JACDEC010000696.1, on the reverse strand, counting down.
GCAACGACGGCGGGATCACCGCCGCGGGTTGGCCGGCATTCGACGCGGCGCAGATCGACGCCGACGAGGTCGAGTACCCGGTGCAGGCCAACGGCAAGCTGCGCGGCAAGATCACCCTGCCGCGCTCGCTGACTGGCGCCGCGCTCGACGATGCCGTGCGCGCGCACGCCACCATCCGCGAGATCGTCGGCGACAAGCAGCTCAGGAAGCTGATCGTGGTGCCCGGCAAGATCGTCAACCTGGTGGTGGGCTGATGGCCACCGTCCGCTGCGACGGCCACGAGGTCGAGGCGGTGGTCGGGCGCGACCTGCTCGGGCTGATGCTCGATGCCGGCGTGCCGATGCGCTACATCTGCATGGCAGGGTCGTGCGGCACCTGCCGGGTGCGCGTGCTCTCCGGCGGCGAGCACCTCCTGCCCATGAACCGCAGCGAGCAGATGCATCAGCCGACCTCGACCGGCGAGGTCCGCCTGGCCTGCCAGGCCGTCGTGCTCGGCACCGGCGACGTCACGATCACCCAGGAGTAGACCCGCCAGGGTCGTCACGTCGGTGTTCGCGTGCTGCACGCGAACGCCACGGCCCATGGCCAGCCCAAGCAAAGCAGTCCGAACAAACCCATTCGGTGTCAGCGCAGCGCGCGCCAAGCGTTGCAATGGGTAGAATATAGTTGCACAGAGTAGTGCTCAGTTGCAGTATCCCGCGACGCGGAGTGCGTGTGGCCCTGCAAATCCCAACATCTCGTTTGTCGCCCAAGAACCAGGCGACCCTGCCGCGCGACTCGCGGGCCCTCAGCGGTCTGCGCGAGGGTGGGGTGGTGTGCGGGCGTACGGGCTGGGCGGCGACCGACGATGGCGCCAAGCGCTACCCGATCATCCAGCTCTTCACCATGGACGAGCTCGACAAGCGCGAGCGCGCGATGCGCGAGCGCTTCGCGGGCGACGCGGGCAAGCTCTTCAAGATGGTGACCCTGCTCAACGCCGGCGTCCGCCAGATGGCGCTCGACAGTCAGAACCGTGTCGTCCTACCCGCGCCCTTCGTCGAGCACCTCGGCGTCGACCGCGACCTCTTCTTCGTCGCCACGACCGAGACCGTCCAGGTCTGGAACCCCGATCACTTCGTCGCCTGGTCGAGCAGCGATCAGGGCAGCGGCGATGGCGACCTCAGCCTGCTGATGATCTGAAGCGATGCCCATGAACTCCCGTCAGGATGACGCCATGCACGATCCCGACCTGAATCGCCTGGTCACCGCGCTCGACAGCGTGGTCGAATGGGCCGCCACCAACGACGCCGGCAATCAGCTGTCGGATTCGCTCGAACAGGCGCGCCTGCGCCTGCACTGCCTCAGCCGCCGACTCGGCCGGCCGATCGAGCAGAGCCCGTACCTCTCGTTCATCCAGCGCCTCTGCGCGCAGTCCGCGGGTTCGGCCCCGGTCGCCATCGCAGCCGGTGCCTGACCGCCGCGCTCACGAGCTGCACCTGCCGGTCCTGCCGGCGGAAACCGTGGAACACCTCCGCGTCGGGGTCGGCGCGCGGATCCTCGATTGCACGCTCGGGCTCGGCGGCCACAGCGAAGCGCTGCTCGCCGCCGGGGCCCAGGTCGTTGGCGTCGACCGCGATCCCGCCGCGCGCGCGCTGGCCATCCAACGCCTCGACCGTTTCGGCGAACGCTTCGCCGCGGTGTCGGGCACCTTCGCCGAGGTCGCCGAGTCGTACGCAGCGCGCGGCGAGCGATTCTCCGGCGTGCTCGCCGACCTCGGGGTCTCGAGCCTGCAGATCGACGACGCGGACCGTGGCTTCAGCATCGCCAGCGCTGCCGCGGCGGACATGCGCATGGGCGAAGGCTGTCCCGAGACTGCGTTGCAACTGATCGACCGGCTGAGCGAGGACGAGTTGGCCGACATCATCTTCTCGCGATTCAATATTATGGTGGATGCGATGGGCCGCGCCACTGACATCAGCATCCTGCGGCGCGGCAATAATACCCGCGTGGATAACCCCGGACTTATGCAGACGTTTGTAATC
>JACDEC010000160.1 GCA_013816645.1 Planctomycetota bacterium | reverse complement strand
CCGGAGCCCACATGCAGCAGGATCCCCCGCACAACCAGCCCGACCTGGAGGCGCTCGCCGACCGCGTCGCCGCCTTGGTCGCGGCCCGGCTCGAGCGGAGCATCGCGGTGATGATCGAGCGCGCGCTCGCCGGGCGGTCGGCCGTATCGCCGTCCGATCCGGCCGGGGCGTTCGCCCTGACGCCCGAGCCAGCGCGCGGCCACCCCGCGGTCGCCCAGGCCGCAGTCGCCCAACCCGCGGCCCCACGGCGCCTCGAGCAGCACTTCGAGATCCTCTCGACGATCGCCCAGCATCGCCACAGCGAGACCGTGCTGGCGCGCGACCGGCAGCGCAAACACGACGTGATGATCTGGCTGCTGCGCGCGGACTGGCGCCAGACCACTCCGGATGCGGTCGCCTTGCAACGGACCTGGAGCGCGCTGATCGAGGCTCGCCACCCGAATGTGCTGCTCGTCTACGGACACGGGTTGCACGGCGACCTCCCCTACCTGGTCATGGAGGCGCCGCGCGGCCGATTCCTCGCCGACATCGTCGGAGCCGGCAAACCGCTGCCGGAACAGGAGGTCCTGCACGTGGTCGAACAAATCGCCTGCGCGCTCGAACACCTCCACCAGCGACTGGGCGTGATCCATGGCGACCTGACCCCCGGCAGCGTGGTCCTCGCTGGCCCGGCGACCGCCGCGCGCGACGCCACGCAACTCGGCGATCTGACCCAGGCCCAGGTGCTGCACATCGGCGGCCCGCGCTCGGATTGGCGCAGCGCCGGCATCGCTGCGCCGCTCTACGTCGCGCCCGAACGGCTCGACCACATCGACACGCGCGATCCACGCTGCGATCTCTACGCGCTCGGCGGGATCATGTACCACCTGCTGACCGGCCGGCCGCCGTACCAGGGATCCGCGGAGGAAGTGCGCGCCGCCCAGCGCACCGCGCCGGTGCCAGATCCCGGCCTGATCACCCCTGGCCTGTCCTTCATCACCCGCCAGCTGGTGCAGGCGCTGATGGCCAAGGACCATCTGCGACGGCCCACCGACCACCGCGCGTTCATCACCGCCTGCCAGGTCGCCCAGCACGGCACGCCGGTCGAGCAGGTGCGGTCGGTGCGCCTGCTGCGCAAGGTGGACCGCATGCCGCTGCGCTTCGAGGGCGAAGCGCCGCGAGCACCGGCCATCAATCCCCACGCCCCGGACCCGGCCAAGCGCCCGGTGGCGGCTCCAGCCGCGTCAGCCCCCCTCGCGTCGCCTGCGCCCGTCCCGACGCCCGCGCACGAGGACTCGCCGTTCGACGACCTGCCGTCGCAATCGCCGGCAGCCCCGGCACCCCGACAGCAGACCGCAATCCTGCGCCGCTCGGTGACCCAGCGCATCGGGCCCGGGGAAACCAAGCCGCCGGCCGCGACGCCTGCGAGCGAAGATCCGGCGCTGGTCCCCAAAGCCAAGCCGGCCGGACCGACGCCCGAGGCCAAGGAGCCGAAACCCGCCGGGTGAATCGCTGCCGCGAGCAGGCCCCGGGGCCGGCTTGTCGCTTTTGCGGCAACCATTCACTACCTTGCCGCCGATGACCGACCCCGATCAGCCGCCGGCTGCCCCGGTTCCCGGGAAACGCGCGCTCACCGCGCGGGCGGTGACCGTCGGCATCCTGGCGTCAGCCGCGGTGGCCGCGGTCACTCCGATCAACGACTGGTACCTGCAGAACACCTACGTCTACAGCCAGTACCTGCCGATTGGCGTGTTCCTGTTGGTGGTCGTGCTCGGCGCGGTGATCAATCCGCTGCTCGGGCGCCGGCGCTTCGCGACCGGGGAATTGTCGGTCATCGTCGGCATGTTGCTGGTGCTCGGCGGCGTGGTGTCGAGCGGCCTCAACCGCGTGCTGCCGCCGGTGATCGCCGGACCTGCGCGCCTGCTCAAGATCGATCCAGCGCTCGCGCACTTCGCCAAGCCGGACGTCCAACCGCCGTTCCCGCACGGGATGTTCCTGGGCATGCCCGAGCAGGGGCAGCCCAACGAGAACGATCCCGAATACCGCTACCTCATCGACGGCTTCCACACCGGACTGCCGCGCAGCGCGATCGTCCGTCACCGCTCCACCATCACCTGGACCGACCGCTCCGGCGCCCATACCGCGCTCGCCCTCGACGGCGTGGTCGGCGATCCCGCGACCACCATCGATCTGCGCTCGCCGCTCGGCCGCGCGCTCGACGGTCAGAAGCTCGGGGCGATGGTCCGCTTCGGCGATGACGACGTCACGGTGATCGCCATCGAACCGGCGGGCGTACCGTGGTCGGCCTGGTTGCGCGCGGCGCTCGCGTGGGTGCCGCTCATCGGCGGGGCGATGGTCTGCGCCGTGGCGATGGCCGCCCTGGTGCGCCGCCAGTGGATCCACAACGAACGCCTGCCCTTCCCCATCGCCACCACCATCGCCGCCTTCCTGGAGGAACCGGAACCGGGTCGGCGACTGGCGCCGATATTCCGTTCGCGGGTGTTCTGGGCTGGCTTCGCCCTCGCCGTGCTGGTGCTGCTCAGCAAGGGCCTGCACATCTGGGGCTACATCCCGCTGGAGATCCAGACGCGCTTCGACCTGACCAAGGCCTTCTCGGGCGAGTTCTGGTACCGCGCTTACACGCACTGGGCGTTGTTCACCTGGCAGATCTACTTCAGCATCATCGGCATCACCTTCTTCCTGACCGCCGAACTCGGCTTCAGCCTGTGGTTCTTCTTCGTGCTGACCAACGTGATGTTCATGATCGGGCGCCACTACTTCGGGTTGCCGCTGGAATACCACCACCCCTCGATCGCCAGCATGGGCGGCTTCGGCGTGCAGTGCCTGCTCATCCTGTGGGTCGGCCGGACCTATTACATGAGCCTGCTCAAGGCGGCATTGGTCGGCGGCAAGGACCCTGAAACTGCGATCGGCGCGATCTACGCGCGCATCCTGCTGCTGGCGGCGGTCGGTCTGGTCGCGGTGCAGGTGGCGCTGGGCGCCCAGGCGCATCACGCGGTCCTCGCCACGCTGGTGTACCTCGGCCTGATGCTGGTGCTGGCGCGGCTGGTCGCCGAAGCCGGCATCCCCTTCCTGACCTTCCCCTGGTCGGTCAATTCGCTGATCCTCAGCCTGACCGGCGTCGGCGCGCCGGCTGCGGCGCTGGTGCCGATCACCTTGCTGGGCATGACCCTGGTCGCCGATTCACGCGAGAACGTCCTGCCCTTCGCGGTGAATGCCGAGTTCCTCGCGGAAAAGGCCGGAGTGCGCCGCCTGCCCTGGTCGGCGCTGATGCTGCTGGTCCTGGCGATGGGCACGGTCATCGCCGGGGTGGTGCTGATCGCCCTCGACTACGGCAGCGTGTCCATCGCCAACGGCGCCGCCGGCCACGTCAACCGCGACTGGTGGTGGCCGAGTTGCCTGCGCGACGCGGTCGGCCCGATGGCCAACGCCGCGAGCATCGGCGTCAATCCCGAGATCGAGAGCGAGAACCACGCCGCCATGCTGTTCGGCGCGCTGTTCACCGCCGCGCTGGGCGTCGCTCGCCTGTTCCTCTCCTGGTGGCCCCTGCACCCGCTCGGTTATCTGATCAGTTCGTCGTGGGCGACGCACATGATCTGGTTCAGCTTCTTCCTCGGCTGGCTCGCCAAGGCGCTGGTCATGCGCTACGGCGGATTCACCATCTATGCGCGATTGAAACCCTTCGCGCTCGGGCTGATCGCGGGCGAGGCGGTGATCGCCGGCGCGTTCCTGCTCGCCGGGCTGATCCTCCCATTGTTCGACATCACCATGCCGGCCAATCCGAAGTTCCTGCCGAACTGACCTCCGTCGCGGACTGGATCGCAGCCCCTTGCGCGCTGAGACGATCGTCACAGTGTGCCACTCCACCCATCGACACGGAGGTCCACCATGCGTTCCCTGCTGCTCCTCGCCTGCGTCTTCGCCGGCCTCGCCGCTGCTGACCTGCCCCAACCCGCCGCCGTCCAGGACGCGCTGCGCACCATCGTCAAGGAAGCCAACGGCGGCTTCGCGCTGCAGATGTGGGCGACGCTGGTCGATCGCGACGGCACCGTGCGCGTCGTGGTCTTCAGCGGCCAGGGCCGCGCCGACCAGTGGCCGGGCAGCCGGGTGATCTCGGCCCAGAAGGCCTACACCGCCAACGCCTTCAGCCTGCCCGGCCTGGCGCTGTCGACGGCGAATCTCTACGCCGCGGTGCAGCCCGGCGGTTCGCTCTTCGGCCTGCAGCACAGCAATCCCGTCGATCCGGCCGCGGCCTACGCCGGCAAGGCCGAGGACTTCGGAACCGCCAAGGACGGCATGATCGGCAAGCGCATCGGCGGCGTGAATGTCTTCGGCGGCGGCCTCGCCCTGTACGCGGCGGGCAGCGAACTGATCGGCGCCATCGGCCTGAGCGGCGACAGCTCGGTCGCCGACCACATCATCGCCTGGAAGCTGCGCCACGCCCTCGGTCTCGACCACATCCCCGGCGGCGTCAGCCCGACCGGCGACGACAACATGGTCGTCGAATACGCCGACGGGAAGAGCGCCAGCGGCTGGGGCCACCCGGCGGCCACGCCGGCGGCGACCGAGATCGTCAAGGGCCTGCCCACAGCGGTGCCGGTGGTGAAGAAGAAGTAGGGCACCATCGCCGCGGGCATGGCCAGAGGGTCATGCCCGGGGTTTGGGTCGCGCGTCAGGGCGCGCTGAGCGCCGCCGCTGGAGTGACATCGTAATACACGGCGAAATCCTCGACGTGGTCGAGGCTGCTGGTCTGACGTTCCGATTCCTGTTCCGGATGGTCGGCGAACGCCTCGAGCGTGAGTCGCATCCGCGCGCCCGGCTTCAGCGCGCGATACTCCGGCAGCTGCCGCTCGTCCATCACCGACCATTGCGCCGCGATGAAACGTTTCCCGGCGAGCTCACCGCTCACCACCCGCTCGACGTCGTACGCCACCAGCGACAGGCAGCGGGTGTAGGGCGCGATGGCGCGGGGGTCGGGAGCCGGCGTCGCCTCGACCAGCACCGCGTCGACCACCACCTGCTTCGCCGGCGCGGTGCCCTGCGCGCGCGCGATCGCCGCTCGGTCGTGGGCCACGGCCTCGTCAGCCGAGATAGCGCGGCTCAGCACCATGACATCGCTCACCGTCCCAGCCCAGGTCCCGCCGCCAAGGGTGAGCCGCCCAGACCAGGCCGAAGGATCCGCCGAGACTGCCGGGCTCTGCGCGAGGCGAACGCCGTTGTGGTAGCACGCGACCTGACCTGAGGCGCAACTGACGACGATGCGCTGCGACTGGCCAGCCGTCGCCGCGCAGATCGGGATCTCGTCGGGCGGCGCGAGCGGCTTCGCGGCTTTGAGGCGGACGACCAGCCGACCCGCGACCTGGACCAGCGCGAAATCGGGGTCACTGCCGGCAGAGGCGCACTGCACGATGGTCGCCGCTCGGCCGCCTGGGATTGCGGCGGGGGTCACGCTGCACGCGAAGGTGAACGCCCCGCTCGCGCGCGCTGCAGCGAGCCCCTGCTCGCCATGGCTGAGCAGCGCGGAACCGCCGGCCAGGTCGACGAGACCGTAGCGCGCATAGCGCGCCCGACCGTGCAGCGTGACGTTGCATATGCGGATGGTCCCGCTCGCCGGGTCCTCGATCTGACTGGGTGAGCCCTGATCCAGGTATTGGAACTGCACTCCATCAGCGGTCGACAGGGACTTGGCCTGCGGCACGCGATCCAGGTGCGCAGCAGGAGCTCCTTCAGCCGTGATCGCGGCCGCGCGGTGCTGCGGTTCGATCCAAGCGTCGGGCGCGTAGTCCCCGCGCTGGTTGGCGGTGACTTTCGCCCAACCCTCGATGGTGCTGCAATCCGCCGAGATTCTGCCGAGGTAGATGTCGACGCCGGCGGCGAGTTCGCCTGCCGGCTTCGCGCCGTTCCAATCGAAGCTCACGTACGGTCCGCTCATCACCAGGTAGCGCACATCGTTCGTCCAACGCGGGTGCATGACCTCGCCACTGGCGAGCCCAGGGGCATTTGCGGTCAGCTCGCAGGTGACCGTATCGGTCGGTCCCGGCACTTGTCCGCCCGTCGGCGTGAACAGGAACACCGCGCGATGACCGCCATGGAACACCCACATGCGGTGGCTGTCGTCCGGCGCCATCGACGGCCAGCAGCCGCCTTTCATCGCGTGGAAGCCGCCGTTGGGCAGCAGGAAGAGACCTTGCGAGTTGCCGCCGCCGATCGCCCCCGACGCCATGAGGCCGTCGCCGGACACCTGCAGCGAGCCGCATTCCTCGGTCATGTCCCAGACCAGTTCGTTCACGTCGAGGCGATCGGCGCGGAACCGTTTGATCACGCCGCCCTGGCGACGCTCCTTGATCCGCAGGTAGATCCACTCGACGCCGGTCGCGGGATCGGTCCACACGTCCTCGCAGCCGACACCGTCCATGATCCTTGTCAGGCCGGTGCCGTCAAAACTGACGACGTAGACGTTCCCGTAGACCTTGCCGTAGTCGACCTCGAGCTTGTCGGTGAAGTAGACCCGCTTCCCGTCGGCGCTGAGCAGCGGCTTCCAATAGCCGCGCTGCTCGGCGAGGATGACCCGTTCGCCCGCGCCGTCGCGGCTGTCGAGCCCCATCAGGCGGAGCGTCGGCTGCTCGACGAAGACCGAAGCGGTCGGCCCAGCGTCCTGGGTCCAGACCACGCGGGTATGACGACCAGTGAGCTGAGCGACCGCAGGCGCGCCATCGGCGGCCCAGCAGGTCCCGAGCAAGACGACGATGAGGACGCATGCGTAGCGGATGATGGTCGACATGGCGCTTCCCGGGCGGTGACTGTGACTCGGCCGCAGCAAT
>JACDEC010000695.1 GCA_013816645.1 Planctomycetota bacterium | reverse complement strand
GCGCGGCACCGCGGCGCGGGTCGCCGCCGAGCGCGGACGCGGCTTCATCGAATTCCTGCGTTCGATCCACCGCACCGACCTCGGACGTTGGACGCTGGTGTGGGCCATCCTGCACGCCGGCACCATGCTCGCCGGCCCTTACTTCGCCCCGTACATGCTCGCCAAGCCGGAAGAGGGCGGTCTCGGGCTCACGCCGGTCGGGTACACCGTGCTGGTCTTCACCGCCCAGGTCGTGCGCATGCTGATGTTCCCGCTCGCCGGCCGGCTGGTCGACCACTACGGACCTTCGGCGATGCTGCGCGTGGCCATCGCCGGGATCGTGGTCCTGCCCTTGGGCTGGGCGCTGAGCACCAGCTTCACCGTGCTGATCATCGCCGAGATCTGCAGCGGCCTGGCCTGGTGCACCGCCGAGTGCGCGGTCGGCGTGCTGCTCCTGGGTTGCACCAACGACCCGCAAGACCGCGCGCGCATGATCGGCTACCACCAAGCCGTGTGCTGCATCGTCATCGTCTTCACATCGACGATCGGCGGACAGCTCCTGCACATCCTGCCGCCGCTCGACGGCAGCGCCTTCCGCGCCCTGTTCATCGTCAGCCTGTTCGCGCGCATTCCCGCCCTGCTGCTCGCCATCCGCTTCCTGCCCGAATTGAAGGACCCGGAAAAGCTCCAGGGCCTGTGGCGGCTGATCCCCGGGCTGCAGCCGACGATCACGCTGAGCAAGGGCCTGGTCCGGGCATTCCGCCGCCAGTGACCGCTCGTGACGCCAGTGACCGACGCCCGGACTTGCCGGTTCTCTCGTCGCTGCCACCCTGAAGCCGTGACCGGTCCCGATCGCCCCGCTTCATCCAACCTCGACCAGCCCGACGCGTCCGCGGTGCGCCACCTGCGCCGCGATGTCGTGGCCATGGCCCCCTACACCCCGGGCGAGCAGCTGGGCAAGGCGATCAAGCTCAACACCAACGAGTGTCCGTGGCCGCCTTCGCCGGCGGTGCTCGCGGTGCTCGGTGCGATCGGCGCGGACCAGCTGCGCCTGTACCCCGACCCGGTCAGCCGCGAGCTGCGCCGGGCCGCTGCCGCGGCGTATGGCGTGTCCCCCGAGCAGGTCCTGGCCGGCAACGGCTCGGACGACTGCCTGACCATCATCTACCGCTCGTTCCTCGCCCCTGGCGATCGCGTGGCCTGCCCGTGGCCCACCTATGGTCTCTACGAGACGCTGGCCGCTATCCAGGGCGTCGAACTGGTGCACGTCGACTACAAGCTCGCCGAGCGCGCCTGGACGCTGCCCAGCGCGCTGGCCCGCCAGAACGCCAAGGTGGTGATCATCGCCAACCCCAACAACCCCTCGGCGACGATCGTGCCGATCGCCGAGCTGCGCCGCCTCGCCGACCAGGTCGACGGCGTGCTGGTCGTCGACGAGGCCTACATCGACTTCGCCGAGGCCGACGGGGCCAAGGCCAGCATGATCCCCCACCTCGACCAGCACCCCAACCTGATCGTCCTGCGCACCTTCTCGAAGAGCTACAGCCTGGCCGGCGCGCGCCTCGGCCTGCTGTTCGCCGCGGCGCCGCTGGTCGCCAACCTCGCCAAGGTCAAGGACAGCTACAACGTCAACGTGATCTCCCAGGCGCTGGGTACCGCGGCGCTCAACGATCGCGACCGGCACCTCGACCAGGTGCGCACCACGGTGCGCGAACGCCAACGGCTCGAGCGTGCGCTCGCCGCGTTCGGCTGGTCCTGGCCGGAATCGGCCGGCAACTTCCTGCTTTGCGAGGTCGGGCCGCGCGCCGGCGAGATCTACCGCGCGCTCAAGGAGCGCGGCGTGCTGGTGCGCTGGTGGGACAAGCCGCTGCTGTCTTCCAAGCTGCGCATCACCGTCGGCCGGCCCGAGGACGACGACCGCCTGGTCGCGCTGATCCGGGAGCTGTGGTGAGCGACGCGCCGCGGCCGCTGACCATCCTGGGCGCCACCGGCTCGATCGGCGTCAACACCCTCAAGGTCGCCGCGCACCTCGGCATCCCGGTGCACGCGGTCACCGCCAACGGCAAGGTCGCCGAACTCGCGCGTCTGGCGCGCGACGCGAAGGCCGCGGTGGCGGTGGTCGCCGACGAGAGCCGCTACGGCGAACTGAAGGCCGCGC
>JACDEC010000694.1 GCA_013816645.1 Planctomycetota bacterium | reverse complement strand
GCCTGGGCGCCAGCCGCGCCCAGCGCGGCGAGCGCGAGCGCGACCAGATCAGGAGCGCCGGGCAGCGTGATCTCGACGAGGTCCTCGCCGGTGAAACTGCGGCCGGCCGGCGCGAACAGCGCGCGCACCGGGAAACTCCCCGGGTCCAGGGTCCACGACGACGCGCTCCACGACCATGCCGCCGGCACGGTCAAGCCGGCACGGTGGGCGATCGCCGGTGCCCCCGGACCGCTGAGGCGGATTAGCGCGCTGTGCGCCGGCAGGGCGGTGGCGCAGGCGCAGATCGCGGTCCGCTCCATCGCGCCCACGATCATGATGGCGACGTGAAGAGGATCGTGCGGCACGACCCGCAGCGCAGCGACGGGATCCAGATGCCAGTCAGCTCGGCGGAGGACACGTCCAGGCCGGCGGGCGCCAACGAGAAGAAGCTCGGCTTGGTGCCGCGATGCCAGGTGATGCGCGTCGCGGCATGGAGATGCCCGCGGCTGAGCGACGACTCCTGGCAGATCGGGCAACGCCCGCCTTCAGCCTGCTCGACGGGATCGATCAACCGCGCCAGCGGGGGAGCGAACGGGTGGTCCGCGTCTCCCACGGCAGCCCTCAGTGCATCCCGAGCTTCTTCTTCACGTACTTCAGCTCGATGGTCGAGAGGATCGCGCTGACCGTGAAGTAGAGGACCAGGCCGGCGGGCATGTAATAGAAGAACACGCCGAAGAGCACCGGCATCCAGCGCATCATCTTCTGCATCTGCTCCTGCTGGGGATCGCTGGTCGGCGGCGCCTTCATCGAGAAGCTCATCCACACGGTCACCGCGATGTAGACCAGGGGCAACGGATTGAGCGCGGCGGGCATGCCGCCCCAGCCGGGGATGAACATCCAGCTCGGCCACGAGAAGCCGAAGCCGACCAGGGTGTCGGGCAGGGTCAGGTCGTTGACCCACAGGAAGCGTTCGCCGCGCATGTCGGCGCTGTGGTTGAAGGCCTGATAGAGCGCCATGAAGATCGGCAGCTGGATGAAGACGGGCAGGCAGCCGCCGAGCGGGTTGACGCCGTGCTTCTTGAACAGCTCCATCTGCTTGGCGGCGAGCTGCTGGCGGTCGTTCTTGTACTGCTCCTGGACCAGCTTGAGCTCCGGCTGGATCTTCTGCATCTTCAGCATGCTCGCCTGCTGCTTGAAGGTGGTGCGGTGCAGCGCGGCCTTGACCAGGAAGGTCAGCACGATCACCGCGATGCCGTAGTCGCGCACCACCACCTTGATCGCGGTCAGCAGCCAGAGCAGCAGCTTGGCGAGCACCTTGAAGAAGCGGTACATGCCATCGGTGTACTCGACGCGGCGCTCGGCCTCGGTGAGCAGCGCCAGGCTCTCCTTCTTCATGTCGGTCACGGTCAGGCGCCATTCGATCTGCAGGTCCGCGCCGGGCTGGACGACCGCGGGCGGATAGGCGACCTGGAGGCACAGTTGCGGGCCGGTGAAGGCGGTGATGAACGCGCGCCATTGCGGCTTGGCGTCGGCGGGCAGGGTGGCGAGCACGTCGCCGCCAGTGGTCGGCGCGGTTCCCGCGGTGTAGCGCAGCGGTTCCCAGAGCGCGGCGAAGAACCGCGCCTTGACGCCGATGTAGTCGGTCGTCGCGTCGACCGGCAAGGGGATGCCGGCCACCGGGGCGCGGCCCGCGGGCAGCAGCTCGTTGGCCAAGGCGCTCTTCTTGGCATCCGGGGGATCGACCCGGGTGAGCGACCCATCCTTGCCGCCATCGTGGGCGAAGGCGCAGAGGTAGTACGATTCGGTGGGCGGGTAGTCCTGATGGATGCCGTTGATCGGGTAGATGCTCGGTCCGAGGGTGACGCTCTGGTCGCCGAGATTGCGGACCACCAGCAGGCTGCGCACGCTCGGACGATCCGCGTCCATCCGGTAATGGAGCTCGAGCGCGAGTCGGCGTTCAGGCAGCTCCAGACGCAAGGTCACCGCATCGGGAGCGGTGGGGGCGACGACCGACCAGGCCAGGTTGCCGGTGCCGTCGAGGTTCGGCGCCGCGAGGTTGAGCAGGGTCACCAGGTTGTGCAGGTTGTCGAGCCGACCAGCGGAGTGGCGGAAGTCGTCGAGCACGGCCAGGGGCTGGTCGAGTTCACGCTTGCCGAAGGTCTCGGT
>JACDEC010000693.1 GCA_013816645.1 Planctomycetota bacterium | reverse complement strand
CGGCGCGACCAGGGTGATCGACTCGCCGCCGCCGGCGAGCGTGGCACGTTCGACCGTCCAGCCTGCGGGCAGTTCGGGCGACGCGCCCGCGCGCAGCGCGTCGAGCAGGTTCTGGGCGGTCTCCAGGTCGGCGGCGCGACGGTCGAGCCGGGCGAGGTCGCGACGCTGACCGGCGATGACCCCGGTCAGCAGGGTCATGGTCGCCAGGCCGATGCAGGCACCGACCATGTCGAGCAGGATGCTGGCGCCACGGCGGCTGGGGCTCATGACGACTCCGCGAGCAGCACGATGATGTTGGTGAGAGCCTGGAAGATGCCGATGGTCAGCAGGCCGACGGGTACGGCGAGCAGCAGCGGCATGAGCATCTGGCCGACGACCTGGGCGCGCGTTCGCCAGCGTTGCTCGCACCAGCGCGCGTGCTCGACGCGCTCCGCGAGCTGCTCCGGGGTCGAGGCCCGCCAGCCCGCGAGTCGGGCGAGGGCCGGGAAATCGCCGCGCTCGCCGGCAGCGATCAGGGCCTCGCGGCGCCCGGTCAGCGACTCGGCTAGGGCTACGGCGAGTTCGGGTTCGCTGCATCCGTCCGCCGCGCCACCGACCAGTAGGGTCCCGCGGGCGAAGCGCTGATCGCGTCGCCAGGCCCAGGTCGTCCACGCCCTGATCGCGAGGAGCGCGGTCGCCATGACCGCCGGACCAACGATGCCCGACCAGCGCACGCAGAACCAGGTGAACGCCGTCATCCCTGCGAGCAGCGGCGGGAGCCGCATGCCGAGGTCCCTGAAGATCATGTCGAATTTTGGCAGCACCGCGACGGACAGGAAGGCGACGGCCCACGCCAGCAGGAGAGCAGTCGCTATGCAGGTGCTCGAGCCGCCGCTCAGGCCGGCGCGGGTACGGACCGGACCGGCGAGAGCTTCGAGCCAGCGGATCTGCGCGGGAAGGCCGGAGGCGGCTGCGGAGCGGCCGGTGGCCAGCACCGACGGTGGCATCAGGTTGGCGCGCGCGAGCGCTTCGACGAGCGGCAGCGGCTCAGGGCGGACGAGGGCTGCGATCGCCCGGCGCAACCGGAAGGGATACGGCCAGCGCAGCTGGGACTGGAGGGCGATCAGCGCGTCGGAGGCCAGACGCTGATGGCGCAGCGCGTCGGCGAGCGCCGCGGCGATCTGACGCACCGCATCGCGCGGATGCACGGGGGAGAGCAGCCGCAGGATGGCCCACGCCGCCTGCAGCGCGATGACGATCGCCAGGGCGTATCCGACCGCGACGACGACGGTGAACATGCCGAAGGCGTATATGCTCACATGCCACCGACCGAACTGATGTTCTCGAGGATTCTGAAGAGCGGTAGGAAGGTGATCACCACCAATCCGGCGATGCCGATGGCGTAGAGCAGGGCCACCAGCAGCGGCGTGGCTGCGGCCACGGCTCGAGCCAATCGTTCGCGCGCCAAGTCCTCGGCTGCTTCGAAGTCATCGATCTCAGCGGGTAGGACGCCGATCGCGCGCAGGCGGTGGGGCAGCGCGGGAAGCTCGCGGAGGTAGCTCCGTTCGCCGCTGCTCAGCCGGAAGCGGGTGAGCAGCATCCAGGTCCGCCAATCCGCGTCCCATACCGGCGCGCCCGGCGTCCACGCGCCCAGTTCCATGCCTTTCCAGCCGATCATCGCCAGGAGCGAACGCCAGCGCCCCAGGTGGGCTGGACCGACCTGGTCCCGGCGCGCGTGGGCGATCAGGCGCAGCAGGTGGTCAGCGCGGTGGACTTCCGGGCACCACAGGTGGAGTACATGACGCAACACGCGGAATTGCCCGAGGAACCAGATGGCCCCCGCCATCCCCGCCATCGCGCCGACAATCCCGAGGACGATCAACGGCAGGCCGCCGAGGAGGAATTCGGTGATCCGAGGCAGGGCGATGCCGAGATCGTGCATGAGGTGGCGGTATGCGTCATCCAGGGTGTAGCGCATGATCAGGAACAGCAGGCTCCCCGGCACCACCGCCGCAGCCACCAGCCACACCGGATACCAGCGCACCAACGCCAGCCCCGGCAGCGGCTTGGCCGCCAGCGTCGCCAGGCGCTGCAACCGCCGGCCGGCATCGCCATGCGCGCGATCGAGATCCGCGGCGTCCTCGCGCGAGATCACCCACGCCCGGCGCAGCAC
>JACDEC010000692.1 GCA_013816645.1 Planctomycetota bacterium | reverse complement strand
ACGGTGGCCTGGGCGACGGTCTGGGCGATGGCGACGAGGTCCATGAGGACTCCTTGGGTGACGGCGAGATCAATGCTCGGGGTGGATGCTCGCGCCGATGAACATGGCGCTGAGCATGGTGAAGACGTAGGCCTGGATGAACGCGACCAGCAGTTCCATGGCGTGGAAACCGATGGCGAGGAGGAAGCCAGTGGCGTGCAGGCCGAGCGCCAGGCCGCGGCTGCCTTCGCCGGACTGGGCGAGGATCACGTAGCCGAGCGACAGGAAGACCAGCAGCACGGTGTGCCCGGCGAACATGTTGGCGAACAGTCGGACGGCGAGCGCGAATGGGCGCAAGGCCAGGCCGAGCAGCTCGATGACCAGCAGCAGCAGCCACACCGGGCTCATCGCCCAGCTGAAGTGGATCGGCACCAGGGTGATCCAGTACTTGGGGCCCTGCGCCGCCATGCCGCAGCCCAGCATCATCAGCAGGATCATGGTCGCGAACGCGCCGGTGACGCCGATGTTGCCGGACATCGTGCCAGTGCCGGGGATCAGGCCCATCAGGTTGATCGACAGGATCATCAGGAAGATCGAGACGAAGAACGGCGTCCACGCCGAACCGTGGCCATGGAAGCTCGGCTCGACGATGTTGTCGCGGAAGTAGATGGTGATCGCCTCGAGCCCCTGCTGCACGCGATTGCTGGGCAGCACCTGGGTCGAACGACGGCGGAACAGCAGGCAGACCACCAGCGTGAGCAGCAGCAGGGCGATGCTGCCGAAGAAGATCTGCTGGTTGACCCAGTGCAGCGCCCGCGGGAAGGAGCCGAAGGTGGTCCGCGCGTCGGCCACGGCCATGGCGGTGGCCAGACGGGGACCGGCTTCGAGATTGCTGATGCCGTCGAACGCGTCGTAGTTGACGATATCTGGGTTGCTCTTGCAGTAATCCTCGGCCCAGGCCAGTTGCCGCGCATCCGGCTGGGTCTTGGCGAAAGCGGGATCGACGACCAGCGCATCGATGTTGTCGAGCGAGTAGGTGAGCGCGTCGAAGATCAGCAACGGCTTGCCGTGGATCGGCTCCCACGCCGGATAGGGCAGGTTGTGGTGGGCCAGCGCGTCGGTGAACACGAAGGGATGAGCGCCGTGATCCACGCCTGCGGCGCCGTGCGCATCGCCGTGCTGCGCATCGACCCCGTCGCCGCCGTCGTGCGCACCACCGTCGCGGGGCAGTCCCCGTTCGACTTCAGCGGCCAAGGTGGGGGCGGCGTCCTCGTCGACCTCAGGGACGACCACGGCGGGGCGCGGTTCGACCTGGGGCAGCACGACCGGCTGCGGAACGCTGACGACGGGATCGGTCTCAGCCACGCGACGGCTCCTTCACCAGGCGGCGCCAACGCACCACGGTCTCGATCGCCAGGCCGACGATCACGCAACCCCCGACAGTGGCGACGATCGGCGCGGCGGGATGGCCCAGGCCGATGCACAGCGCCACGACGACCGCCAGCGAACCGAGCAGCCGCACCAGCGTCGAGGCGAGCAGCCCGGTCAGCACTCGCTGGGTCGAGCCTTCCATGGTCGCTCCAGCGATCATGGCGGTGGCGACGGCGATGGGCAGCGCGGTCAGGGCGGCCGCGCGGATGGCGTCGCCGACCGAAGCCGGACTCGCAGCGGCGACCGCGAACGCGATCGCGACCGGCGCCACGAGCCAGGGCAACATCCGCCAGTCGCGCACGGGGACGCTCATTTGCGCAGCGCCTCCCTGACGAGTTGGTACAGACCGACGCCGAGGAACAGCATGGTCACGGCCACCGTCCATCTCGGCGACGTGCCGGTGGCATGATCGATGGACCAGCCGATCACCAGGCCCGCGACCACCGATCCGGCCAAGGTGTAGGCGGCGCCGATGCCGGAATAGGGGCTGGGCGGAGGAGGCGCGCCGCCCTCGCCCGACGGGGCCGCGCCGGTCGGGCGATCATCGCCTGACTGACTTAACCAGCGGCATTCAGAGGCTGAAATGGCGGGAATCATGCGGGTCGGGCGGGGCGCGCGACCTTATGGTGGTGGGGGACCTGTCAAGCCGACAAGCGTCGTGAAGATGGGAAGTTGCGCTCACGATGCGCGCCGCGCATGCCAAGGGCGTCGCTGCGCGCGAGCCAGGTGCGGTCAGCGCACCGGG
>JACDEC010000159.1:939-6894 GCA_013816645.1 Planctomycetota bacterium | reverse complement strand
GGCCAGGATCGCGTCGCGTCGGCGCTGGTGCGACCGTTCCGCCGCGCGGTCGCCGGCGTCGCGCAGGTCGTAGAGGTCGAGGATCGCGCGCAGCGACTCGAGATCGGCCGCCGACGAGTAGGTCACGTTGAGGTGGGCGAGCAGCCGCCAATGCAGGTCGCTGGCGACCGCGGGACTGACCGACGCGGTGGGCAGGGTCAGGTTGCGCACGGTGACGCCCGCCGGCACATCGGCGGTCGGCACGCGCAGATCGCCGAGCGCGAGCGCGGCGGGCAGGTCGCGGTTGGTGCACAGCAGGGACACCGACATGGTCTCGGCGGCGCCGCCCCCAGCGTCACGATCGGTGACGGACAGGTAGTGGTCGGCGCCGCTGCCGAGCACGGATGGGCGGCGCCGCTCGTGGTAGGAGCCGTGCCCGGCGTCGGGGCCGCGATCGACGTGGAGCATCGGTCGATAGCTGCGCGCCCCGGCGCTGCCGCGCACCAGACCCTGCACCGCGGTCAACGAATGGATCTCGTAGTGGGCGGGGTCGTTGCCCGACGGCCGCACCCGGTACTCGCTCTGGCGCTGGTCGACGGCGATGGGATCGGCCTCGTGCGCGAAGAGGTTGAGCGCCGGCGCGCAGCCGAGCACGACGTTGGCGAGCGAGACCGGCGGCATGCGCGCGGGTAGGCGCTCCAACTCGATGGTGACGGTCAACTCGTTCGCATCGCCCAACGCCGGCGCCGCCGCGGCCAATCCGACGAGATCGACGAACATGAACTTGCCGGGATAGGCGAAATATTCGGTGAGCACCCGGTAACCCGTCGACGAGGTGCCCGGGAACGGCAGCAGCGACTCGTCGGCTGCGAAGCCGACCGGGCTCACCGTCAGCGCCTGCGCCGGACCGCCGATGGCGCTGGCGATCGAGACGCGACTGGCGTAGCGGCACAGGCACGCATGCAGCGCGCGGCTGACGGTGGCCTCGCCGGCGAGATGCAGGCGCAGGCGGTCGATGCCGCAGCGCCCCAGGCTGGCCCCGTCCTTGAGCCGCAGGCCCAGGCGCAGGCGCGCGGGCTCGCGTTCGAGTTCGACCCGCTCGAGGCGCAACGGCGCCAGTTCGACGGCGTAGGCGGTGCGGAACCGGCACGCCGTGCCCTGGACGGCGATCGAATCGACCCGCGTGCCCGCGCTCAGGCGCAGCGTGTCGCGGGTCTGCGCGCTCGGCGTGAATTGGACCACCGCCATCGCTGGCAGCGGTCGCAGGTAATGCGGCCAGAAGCGGTCGATCAGCGCGTGGGTCAACTCGGGCAGTTCGTCGTCGAGCTTCTGGCGGATCCGCCCGGCGAGGAAGGCGACGCCTTCGAGCAGGCGCTCGACGTCGGGATCGGCGCCCGGCTCGCCGAGGTATTTCGCGGATTCCGGATTGGCCTTGGCGAACTCGCGACCGAGGTCGCGCAGGAACAGCAGTTCGTCCTGGTAGTACTGGTTAAACATGGGGAGGACGGGGGCCGGGGGTTGGGGGTCGGGGGTCGGAAGGGGTCGACCGTGGGTGCTGGCGCGGGAGGCGTGTTCGCGCGGGAGCGGGCGCACCGGCCCCAGGCCCCAGGCCCCGTGCCCTCGTCGGTGCAGTTCGTGGGTCGAGTGGGTGCGTGCGCGGGAGGCGCGTTCGCACGGCAGCGAGCGCACCGGCCCCCAATTCCCGGCCCCCGACCCCCGTCACACGGTGCACGCGATCTGCCCATCCTGATCGACGCTGGTGCTGAAACTGACCGGGGCGCGGCTGGCGTCGGCGTACTGGGCGACGATCTGGAAGCGGATGGCCAATGTGTCGTCCTGGGGCAGATGGGTCACCCGCACGGCGGTCAGGCGCGGCTCGTACCTGGCGATGCACGCGGCGATGATCGCCTGGACGCGCGGCACGCAGGCGGGATGGTCGCGCAGCAGTTCGCCCGGCGGCGGCATGCCGAGGTCCGTTTGCGCGGCGGCGTTGCCGAGCCGGACGCTGAGCAGGTCCTGCACGTTGCGGAGGATGGAATCGCGCAGCGCCGTCCGGCTATCGCCAGTTGCGCGCGGGCGCGCGCCGCGTTCGCCGGCCAGGCGTTCGAGCAGGGTGCGCCCGGGCAGCAGGGTCATGCGGGCACCCGATCGAGCCGGCCGACGAGGCTGAGCGAGAACGACGCCCCGAGGTGCTTGAGATGCGGTCGCACGTTGAGCGAGATCCGGTACCAACCGGCATCGCCGGGCGCCTCCTCGACCACCGCCAGCGCACCGCGCAGCGGCCGGCGCGCCGCCAGTTCGGGGGCCGGGCTATCCATGTCGACGACATAGCGACCGAGCCAGTCGTTGAGCTGCCGCTCGAGTTCGCCGCGATCGGTCCAGGCGCCGATGCGCTCGCGCTGGATGACCTTGAGGTAGTGGGCCAGGCGCGTGACGATGAAGAGGTACGGCAATTGCGCACCGAGCCGATGATCGAGTTCGGTGGCGCGGCCAGCGTCATCGCGCGCGAAGGCGCGCGGCCGGTGGCACGAATTGGCGGTGTAGAACGCGGCGTCGCCGTGCGCCGGCCGCGCCGCGAGCGGAATCAGACCCTGGTCGGCCAGCTCCGATTCCAGCCGCTCGCTGAGCAGCGCTTCGGTGGGAATGGCGGGCGAGTCCGCGCCGAGCGCGGCGAACCGTCGCAATGGCAGCCCGCGGACCACGCCGCCGTCGCGGTCGCCGATGATATCGGGGCACCAGCGCCAGCGCGCGAAGGCTTCGACCAGCCGACATGCGAAGGCGAAGGCGGCGTTGCCCCAGAGGTGCGACTCGTGGCGCCCGGCGACCTGTTCACGGTAGGCGAAGGTGCGAACCGTCGGACCGCCATCGCCATAGGGCAGCCGCAGCAGGATGCGCGGCAGGGCCAGGCCCACGCTGCGCGCGTCGTCGGTGGAGCGCCAGGCGCGCCACTTCACGAACTGCGGCCCGTCGAAGTGCGCGCGGACGTCGCTGAGCGCATCGAGCCGATCGAATCCCTCCAGGCCGAGCAGGCGTGGCGAGGCCGCAGCGATGAACGGCGCGTGCGCCATGGTCGCGACCGCCGCCACCTTGTGCAGCAAGGCGATGTCGCGCGCCGCAGCGGTGAAGGCATAGTCGGCGATGATCGCCGCGTACGGTTCACCGCCGTACTGGCCGTACTCGCTGGCGTAGGCCAGCTTGAACAGCCCGGACTGGGTGATCTCCGGCGCGTCCTCGAAATCATCGCGCAGTTCATCCTGGCCGACCGCGACCACCAGGACCTTGACGTTCTCGCGGTGGTCGACCCGGTCGACCAGCAGCCGTAGTCCCCGCCACGCCGCTTCGAGGCGCTGGAACGCGTCGTGGTGGACCAACGCGTCGAGTTGGGCGGCGAGACGCTGTTCGCATGCAACGATGCGCTCATCGAGCGCGCTCCGCTCCCAGGTCGGCCGTCCGGCGCCGGTGAGCGCGTCGCGCAGCAGCGCTCCCAGCGCGCGACGGGCCGGGACGTAGGACCCATCGCCGGGGTCGAGGCCACCGGCACGCAGCAGGCGGTCGAGCAGTGGTTCGGTTGCCGGTGGGATTCCGGGCGCGGCGATAGTCGGGGCCTCGAGTCCCAGTTCGCGCCGCAAGTCGGCGCGCGAGGTCTCGTCGGCCAGCGCGCGCGCCTGCGTGGCGGCGATATCGAGTCCCCCGGTCAGGGTGCGACGCAGGGCGAGCAGGCCCTCGCGCAGCGCGACCGCCTCGCGCAGGGCGGGAATGGCGACCAACAGCGCATCCGGGGCGAAATCGCTCAAGCGCGCGATCGGCAGTTCGATGGCGAGGTCGCCGTCATCGCCGCTGAGCAGGTCGGGGACGCTCGCGGACAGCACCACGGCGTGCGCGGCGAGTATTTCGTCGAAGGTCTCGGCGCTGATCGCGGGGGCCGGCCGGGATTCGAGCGCCAGCGCCTGGGCGCGGCCAGCGAAGTCACCGATGACCAGCAGCTTGAGCGGCAACTCCTTCTCGCTGGTCGAACCGTCTCCGGCGTGCGCCTGGTACGTCAGGCTGACGCGTTCGCGCGGGGTGACGGGGTCCACGGGCATGGGCGAGACGTTCGGGGCGATGCCGGGATGGGGAAGCGGGAAAAGCGACCGGGTGCGTTGCTGGCCGAGAGGCGGCGGCGACCACGCCCCTGGGGCTCGGTGAGCATACGACCGCTCAGTGATGATACGGCAGCTTCCCCAGGATCGTTCCCGCGCGATAGATCTGCTCGATCAAGACGAGATGCGCGATCTGGTGCGGCAGGGTCATCTCGCCCAGGCTGAACCGCGCATCCGCGCTCTCCAGGGTCGGCGCATGATGGCCGTAGGCTTCGCCGATCAGGAAGGCGATCTCGCCGTGACGCATGGTCCAAGCCGCCAGGCGCGCGGCGAAGCCTTCGCTCGACAAGCGTTCGCCGCGCTGGTCGAGCGCGACCTTCCAACGCGCCGAGGTCGGCCACACCGGCTTGTCGCCCTTGGGTTGGACCTCGACCACGCTGAGCTTGCCGAAGCGCGAGAAGCGTTTGACGAACTCGTCGCGCACCGCGAGCAGGTGCTTGTCGCGCAGCTTGCCGATCTGGACGACTTTGATGATCATGGAACGGGGGCCGGGGGATGGGGGGCGGGGGGCGGGGTTCGGAGACGGATCTCCGCTCACGCGTCCGCCCCCTCGCGCCGCGCGAAATACCGAGTGCGGAACGCGTCGCACCAGGCGGGGAAGCGATCCTGCTCGATCGCCTCGCGCATGGCGCGCATCAGATCCTGGTAGAAGTGCAGGTTGTGGATGGTCATCAGCGTCTCGCCCAACGCCTCGTGCGCCCAGATCAGGTGACGCAGATAGGCGCGACTGAAACCGCTGGCGCAGGCGTAGCAGGTGCACGCGGTGTCGATGGCGTAGCGGTCCTTGCGGAAGCGCTTGTCCTGGATGCGCATCTTGCCGTCCCAGGTGAACACCGTGCCTTCGCGGGCGTAGCGCGTGGGGATCACGCAATCGTGGATATCCATGCCGGCGTCGACCGAGGCGACCAGATCCTCGGGCAGGCCGACGCCCATGAGGTAGCGCACCTGGTCGGCGGGCAGCAGCGGCGCGGTGTGGCGCACCACGCGCACCATCGCTTCGTGGCCTTCGCCGACCGACACTCCGCCGATCGCGTAGCCAGGCAGGGCGCAGGCCACGGTGCGCTGCGCCGAGCGCGTGCGCAGCTCGAGATCGAGCCCGCCCTGGACGATGCCGAAGAGGTGCTGGTGCTCGGCGAGCGCGACGCGCTTGCAGCGTTCGAGCCAGCGCAGGGTGCGTTCGAGGCTGGCCTCGACGTAGTCGCGGGTGGCCTTGGGCTCGACGCACTCGTCGAAGGCCATGACGATGTCGGCGCCCAGGCTGCGCTGGATCGCCATCGAGATCTCGGGAGTCAGCAGCGTCTCCTCGCCATCGGGCGAACGGAAGCGCACGCCCTCCTCGTCGATGCGCTTGTCGGGCAGGCTGAAAACCTGGAAGCCGCCGCTGTCGGTGAGGATGCTGCCGTTCCAGCGCATCATCTGGTGCAGGCCACCATGACGCTCGACGAGCTGCACCCGCTCGGGCGAGCCCATGTGGTAGGTGTTGGCGAGCACGACCTGGGCGCCGGTGGCCGCAACCTGGTCCGGCGTCACCGCCTTGACCGCCGCCTGGGTCCCCACCGGCATGAACGCCGGCGTCTCGACCACGCCATGCGCGGTCACGAAGCGCCCCCGCCGCGCCCCGCCGCTGGTCGCCAGCACGCGGAACTGCAGCCCTTCCCCCGCCCGCCATGCGATCTCGGTCATGGGCCGCAGCATGCGCTCCAGCGCCGCATGCGCCAGCGCACCAGAGGCCGCGCCGCTCATGGCTGCGAGGCCAAGCAACGCCAGCAGCGCGTCAACTCCCACCAGACGCGGGGAGCTCACGCCCCCCTGCACCAGGTGTCGCCCCCTTCGGGGG
>JACDEC010000159.1:0-929 GCA_013816645.1 Planctomycetota bacterium | reverse complement strand
GTTTCATAGGCGGAATTTTCCGGGGGCTCACGCCCCCGGCTACGGTCTGTCGCCCCCTTCGGGGGCTGGATTCGTGGCGTTCTATTTCTGCGGCCCAGCGCCGGGATTCCAGGTCGGAATGGTCATCGGCGGCTACCTGCGGACGGACCCGACGGGTGCCAGCGATGCGCTCCTACGCGCAACGTCTGCGCGGCAGCAAGGCACTCAGCAATGTATGGGCGCCGGCCGCAACAAGCTGACCACCAGTCCCCCGCTGGTCTCGATCAGCCAGCCGTTGCCGAGCCAGCGGTACTCGATGCCGGCCTGAGGCGTCAGTCCGAACAGGTCGAGCGCCTGCGGGTCGAGCGCTTGACCGACATGCGGGAACAAACGAGCCAGCGCGCTGACCTGCGCACCGACGACCAGACGGTCACGACCGGGGTCGCGCGCGAACGCCTCGGCGAATGCCGGGGCGAACGCGTGATGGCCGAGTGTCCACAACTGGTAGCGCAGGTTGCGATGGTCGTGCGTCGGAACCAGGAAGGCCCAGGCGCAGGTGATAACGACGACCAGGACCAGGCTGGCGAGCGCGCCGACGAGCAGGGCCCGTCCGAGCGCATGCCGGGACGGGGGCGGCTGGTTCACAGTGGCCTTGGACTCGCGAACAGCGATCCCAGCAGGGCGGCGACATCATCCTCGACGGGGACGCCGTTGATGATGCGATTGCGGGTCTGCAGGCCGACCCACTTCTCGAACACGTGGGCCTTGCCGTGGGTGATGGCGTGCTGGAATTCCTCTTCCATCACCGGGATCAGGTTGACCACCGTGGGCTGCGTGGGCTTGGCGTGCCGACTGGTGTCGACGGGGCGCGCGACCGCCGGGCCGTTGGCACGGGCCGGAGCGGCTGGCGCCCGACCGGGAGCGGTGGGTTCGCGAGCCGGGGCGCGACC
>JACDEC010000691.1 GCA_013816645.1 Planctomycetota bacterium | reverse complement strand
GCGGATGGTCGGGCGATGCTGAGCGACTGGCGTGCCGCGGCCGTCGGGTTGCGCATGGCACCGCCGACGGAGCGCGTGGTGATGGCCGCGGTCGCCGCCACCGCGGTCACCTGGACGGTCGCGCTCGCGGTGCTGCCGATCATGAATTACGACACCCTGATGTACCAGCTGCCGGTGGTGGCCGAATGGCTGCAGGCCGGCTCCTTCGCTGGGCATCAGGAGCAGTGGGTCGGTCGCGCCACCCACGAGCCGGCGATCCTCCATTATCCGGGATCGTGGAACGCGCTGTTCCTGTTGGTCGTCGCGGTGACCGGTCATGACCAGTTCGTGTTCTGGCCGAACCTGGTGGCGTGGGGACTGATCGGGCTGTGCACCCGCGGGGTGGCGCGCCTGCATGGCGCCGCGCCCGGCGGCGCCACCGCCGCCGCGGCCTTGGCCATGCTGCTGCCGCTGGTCGGCATCGGCTTGCCGTCCGCTCATCTCGATCTCGGTTTCGCCGCCGCGACCCTGCTGAGCATCTACGCCGCGGTCCATGCCGGACGTCGCGGCGATGGCCTGTCGCTCGCACTGGCGGTTGCGGCGGGCGGGCTGCTCATCGGCGTCAAGTTCACCGGCTTCGCTGCGCTGGCCTTCGCGGTCGCGCTGCTGCTGTGGGAATTGCGCGGACGCGCCCAGCGCGCGGCGCTCGCCGCCGATCTCGGCAGTCGACGTTGGCCGATGTGGTTGGCGATCGCTGGCTTCTGCCTGCTCGGCGCCTCGTGGTACGCGCGCAACCTGCTGGTCACCGGCACGCCGTTCGGCTGGGTGCGGGTGGCGATCCTCGGTCACGAGCTCTTCCCCGGCTTCATCGACGCGCGCTTCGTCGCGCTCACCAGCATGCGCGGGAATCTGCGTTTCGACGCTTACCACCTCCTGGTCCTGGCCCAGGCCGCCGCGTGGTATCTCGGGATCGCGGCGGTTGCGATCATCGGCCTGTGCGCGGGCGGCGCGCGGGCGGTCGTCAACCGGCCCGCGCTGCTGGCGCCGCTGGCGCTGGTGGCGTTGGCCCTGGCCTGGTCGCATGTGGCCGGTCCGTGGAGCGCCAAGCACGCGCAGGAAGCGTTGCGCTGGGATTGGATGGGCCAGCAGCTGCGCTACACCTTCGCCCTATGGGGTGTCCTTGCGGCGCTCGGCGCGGCGGCATGCGGCGCGGTCGATCGCCCGCTGCGCTGGGTCGCGGCAGCGTGCGGCCTGGCGGCGTTGTGGTTGCCGGGGATGACGGCGCGCGAATGGGGGCTGACCGTGGCTCCCTGGATGACCGCCGCCACCGCCCTTGGATTGGCTCTGGCGTTGCGTCAGTTGGGAGTGTCGCTGCGCCCCGCGCTGCCTTGGCCTGGTCGGCGCACGACCCTGGCGGCGATCCCAGTGGTGTTGGCTGGATTGTGGTTCGGAGGAAGGTGGCGGCTGGCCGAGACGGATCGCGCCTACTGGGGTGTCGCCGGTTTCCTGGCTCGGGATGTGGCGGCCAGCGAACCGGTGGCTTTCTGGGGCTCGCACCAGAGCTACCTGCTCTACGGACCAGACCTGCGCCGACCGGTGCGCTACCTGCCGCTCGAAGGGTGCGCCGACGCCGACGCCGTGGCCGCCGTGGTGGCCGCGAGCGGAATGCGTTACCTCATGATCGGCGAGATCTATCCGCCCCAGCACCGCCATGTCCTGGATTGGCTGCGCCTGGACCCCGTGCGCTTCCCGGTGGCCTACGGCGACCCGGCCACCTGGGGCGCCGACGTCTACCTGATCGGTCGTGAGCCGTCGGCTCCAGCGGCCAGGCCTGTACATTAGCGCGGGTCTAGCGCGGTTGTGCGTCCGATCGGGCGCGCCACACTGCGCGTCCGCCGAGGACGCCGCCATGAGCACGATCGCCGACTCTCCTGCCTGGAAAGCCCTGCGCAGCCATGCGCGCGACAGCGAGCGCAAGCACCTGCGCGACCTGCTCGGCGACCGCGCGCGCTGCGCCGCGATGACCGCCGAGCACGACGGCATCTACCTCGATTTCAGCCGGCAGAACGCCGACCGCGAGACGCTCGGCCTGCTGCTCGACCTCGCCGCCAGCGCCGGGCTGACCGGCAAGCTGCGCGCGATGGCCGCGGGTGAGCGCATCAACCGCAGCGAAGACCGT
>JACDEC010000690.1 GCA_013816645.1 Planctomycetota bacterium | reverse complement strand
GGGGCGGTCCGAGCGGGTGGTCGGCGAGGCGCTGCGCCAGCTGCCCGCATCACGCCGGCCGCTGCTGTTCAGCAAGTTCGGGTTGGGCGACGATAGCGCCAACCGCCGCAAATCGGGAGCTGCGGGCGACGTGGTGCGCGAATGCGAGGCGAGCCTGGCGCGGCTGGGTGTCGGGCGCATCGATCTGTTCCAATTGCACTGGCCGGCGCCCGAGCCGATCGCCGAGACCGCGCGGGCGTGCGCTGGGCTGCTCGCCGCCGGCAAGATCCGCGCGATCGGGGTGTGCAACGTCAGCGTCGCGCAATGCCAGGAGTGGACCGCCACCGGCACGCCGCTGCACAGCGTGCAGAATCCGTATTCGATCCTGCGCCAGCAGGCCGCGGACGAACTGCTGCCCTGGTGCTTCGACCACGGAACCAGCTTCCTTGCCTATTCACCCTTGTTCCGCGGACTGCTGCACGGCACTTGGAAGGCCGACAAGTCCTTCCCGCCCGGCGACACCCGCGCCGAACACAAGGATTACCAAGGTAGACGGTTCCAGCGCCACCTCGCGGCGATCGAGGAGCTGCGCGCCATCGCCAGCGCGGACGAGCTCAGCGTCGCCCAGTTGTGCGTCGGCGCGCTGACCTGCACGCCCGGCCTGACCGGCTGCATCATCGGCGCGCGCAACGCCGCGCAGGGCACCGCGATCGGCGAGTTGGGCATGCCGATCACCGCCAGGCAGCTCGCCGCCGTCGAGGACATCGTCGCGCGCCTGGAGGCCGACCTGGCCGCCATGCCAACCTGATCAGTCGCTGGTCAGGTCGCCCAGACGCGGTCGCAGCGGTGCCAATCGCCGAGCCCGCAGAGTTGGCGGCGCAGCGGATCGGTCTGGGTCTCGGCGAACGCGACCTGGATATCGTGGCCGTCGCCCCACTGGCGCATCCAGGCGTGCTTATAGGTGAGCATCACCAGCTTGCGGATGCGCGTTCCGCGGTTGGGCGTGTTGGTGTGCCAGATCTCGGTGTGGTTGACCACGCAGTCGCCGGCTTTGCCGGTGAGGCGCACCATGCCGGGCAGTTCGCGGGGCTGGCCATCGGGGCCGGTGAGGTCGGCGGGGCATTCGTGGTCGGCGCGATGGGTGCCGGGCAGCAGCGCCATCGGCGCGGTGTCCTCGTCGATGTCATCGAGGAAGTAGGTGGCGCGCACCCAGAAATTCTGGCGCGGGTAGGGGACGTCGACCATCCACTGGAAGTCGTTGTGCCAGGAGATGAACGCCGGCGAGTGCGGCCGCTTGCTGTAGGCCTCGCCGCCAGCCGCGAGGGTGACGTCGGCGCCGATGATGGCGCGCACCAGCGGGAAGACGCTGGGCAGGTCGATGAGCTCGAGGAAGGCGGGGTCGCGCTCGATGACCCGGTTGACCTGGTGCTGCAGGGACTGGGGTTCGGCGGCGATCGGGCCGACCATCAGCCGGTCGAAGGCCTCGCGCAGGCGACCGAGCAGGGGAGTTGGCAGCGCCTGGGGCAGGACCGCATAGCCATCCTGGGCGAAGCCCGGTAGCAAGGGCGCCGGGTCGAGTCGGCTGGTGGAGGGGATGAGGGCCGCGGCGGTGGCGATCATGGACATACCCAGCACGGTAACCGACAAAAACATGGATCCATGGCTCGAACGGCCGAATGGCATATCTTTTCCTGCATGTTCCAGCGCAATCGCCAGGTCGTCTTCCATCAGCCGCCGCCAGGCCCATTGGGGCCGGGGATCGATCAGCTCGCCGCCGTCGACGAGGAGATCTGGCCAGGTTCGCGGTTCCCGGCGCGCGATCTCGAATGCCTGACCATCTTCCTCACCGTGAGCGGGGCGGCGACGACCTCGGTCGCCGGCCACACCGCCAACCACCAGGCCGGCGCCATCGTCGCGATCGCCGGGGGTGCCCGCTTCGAGGAGAGCATCGGCGACGACGCGTGGTGGCACGTGCGCTACCTCATGCTCGCCGGACCCTGGACCAAGCCGATCGATGCGGCCCTGCACGCGCACGCCAGCGCCAGCGCTTTCTATCCCGAGGCGCCTCCAGCTTGGCGGCAGCGCGTGACCAGCGCCGTGCACCTGGCCTTGCGCCAACCCGCGCATTGGCAGTGGCAGGTCGCTTCGCTGCTCACCGCGACCTGCGCGGATCTGCTCCTGCAC
>JACDEC010000158.1:2238-6921 GCA_013816645.1 Planctomycetota bacterium | reverse complement strand
CTGGTGCTGCGCGCGACCGCGCTGGTCGGCCCGACCCGCACCCACGCGCTCGAGCGCCTGCGCGCCGGAACGACCACGGTGCGCGGCGACCCCGATCGCCCCTTCAGCTACCTGCACGAGGTGGATCTCGCCGAATTGTGCGTCGAAGCGCTCGCCGGCGCGCTGGGCCGCGGGATCATCAACGCCGCCTCCCCCGTCCGCCTGACCGTGCGTGCCTATTACGCGCTGCTCGCCCAACGCGCCGGCATCCCCGACTGTGCCATCACCGGCGATGACACGGTCGTCCCCGCCCGCCACATCGACGCCCGCCGCCTGCACGCCCTGCTCCCCGCCCGCCCCTGGCGCCGCATCATCGACTGACGGCCGATCCCGTCTCCTGACGTTTCTCCTTCTGACCAACCCCAACCCCCCGAACCCCGGCCCCCGTGGCATGTGGGTTTGGCGAAGGTCCCGGTGGACCCCAGGGATGGCTTTCACAGGTCGCGTCCTCCTAGGATCCGGCCATGCGCCGCACCACCACTTCCGCCACGTCCGCCGCTCCCGCCACCCGCCGTACCGCGATCCGCCCGCCGGCGGTGCCGCTGGTGACGATCGATCCCTACTTCAGCATCTGGTCCTGCGCCGACAAGCTGACCGACGAGCACACCAAGCACTGGACCGGTGCCCAGCATCCGCTGGTCGGCCTGCTGCGCGTCGATGGACGCTGCCTGCGCTTCCTCGGCCATGTCCACGGCGTCGAGGCCATGGACCAGCTGTCGGTCGAGGTCCTGCCGACCCGCACCGTCTACGTGTTCCGCGCGCGTGGCGTCGAACTGACCTTGACCTTCACCACCCCGGCGCTGCCCGACGATCTCGACACCTATTCCTGGCCGCTGAGCTACGTGTCCTTCCGCATCGCCTCGACCGACGGTCGCCGCCACGAGTGCGCGGTCTTCTTCTCCGCTTGTTCGCAGATCGTCGTCGATCAGTCGACCCAGCCGGTAACCTGGGGTCGCACCCGCCTCGGCGGCATCGAGACGCTGCACGTCGGTTCGCAGGACCAGGCGGTCCTGGCCAAGGTCGGCGACAACCTGCGCATCGATTGGGGCTACCTGCACCTCGCCATGCCGCCCGAGCAGGGCTGGCGCGGCTGCATCGCTGGCGACGAGGTCCACCGCGCGGCGTTCATCGCCGGCAAGGCCCTGCCCGACAGCGACGACCTCGATTTCCCGCGCAACGTGCATCCCAGCTATCCCAAGCCGGCATGCGCGACCACGATCTCCGTTCCTGCGGGCGAGGCCGTGGACCGCTGGCTGATCCTCGCCTACGACGACCGCTGGTCGATCGAGTACATGCACCGCCGGCTGCGCGCCTATTGGCGCCGTTCCGGTCGCAGCATGGGCGGACTGCTGGTCGAGGCGGTGGCGAGTCACCGTCAGGTCACGGTGTGCTGCGCCGCCTTCGACCGCGAACTGATCGCCGATGCGCGTCAGACCGGTGGGGATAGCTACGCCAGCCTGTGCGCGCTCTCCTACCGCCAGTGCGTCGCCGCCCACAAGCTCGCCGTCGACCACGACGGCACGCCGCTCTACTTCTCGAAGGAGAACTTCTCCAACGGCTGCATCGCCACCGTCGACGTCACCTATCCTTCTGCGCCGTTCTTCCTGCTGCTCAACCCGGCGCTGCTCGAGGCCCAGCTGCGCCCGGTCATGGACTACGCGGTGTCGCCGCGCTGGCGCTTCCCGTTCGCGCCGCACGACCTCGGCTGCTACCCCCAGGCCAATGGCCAAGTCTACGGCGGCGGCGAGCGCGACGAGCACGACCAGATGCCGGTCGAGGAGTGCGGCAACATGCTGCTGCTGGTCGCCGCGCTGTGCGCCGCGCAGGGCCATCTCGGATTCGCCGAACGCTACTGGGACGTCCTCGAGAAATGGGCGCTCTACCTGCGCCGGCAGGGCTTCGATCCAGCCAATCAGCTGTGCACCGACGACTTTGCCGGACCGATGGCCCACAACGCCAACCTGTCGGTGAAGGCGATCCTCGCGCTCGGCGCCTGGGGTCGGCTGTGCGAGCAGCGCGGCGAGCGCGCCAAGGGCGCGGAGTGGCGCGAGCTGGCCCAGCACTTCGTCCAGCAATGGCTCAAGGCCGCCGGCGACGGCGACCATTACCGTCTCGGCTTTGACAAGCCCGGCAGCTGGAGCCAGAAGTACAACCTGGTCTGGGACCGCCTGCTCGGCCTCAAGCTGTTCCCGGTCGAGGTGGCGCGCAAGGAGGTGGCCTTCTACCGCAGCAAGCAGCAGGCGTTCGGCCTGCCTTTGGACAACCGTCAGCCCTACACCAAGCTCGATTGGGTGGTGTGGTCAGCGACCCTGACCGGCGATCGCGATGATTTCGACGCGCTGGTCGAGCCGATGGTCCGCTGGGCGCACCAGACCCCGACTCGCGTGCCGCTGACCGATTGGTTCTGGGTGACCGACGGCCGTCAGGCCATGTTCCAGGCGCGCTCGGTGGTCGGCGGGGTGTTCATCGCCTTCCTGTCCGACGCTGCGCTGTGGCGCAAATGGGCAGGTCGCGCAGGCGCCAAACCGCGCCTGGCCAAGGTGCCGATCGCGGTCGCGCGTGGCGAGCGCGCGCGCACCGCGGCGGTTGCCCGCTGACGCTGCGGTTGCCCGCTGTGCGGGCTTCCGCCCACAGGCGGGCCGGATAGCGTTTGGCGCCTATGGCCGAGCATTTCATCCCGTTCCGCAAAGCCGATCTGGTCGCGATGTGCCTGGGCGACCCACGCATGCTGACCGCCGACGCCAAGGCGTTCAGCGAGTTCTGCGTCATCCTCGCCGCCACCTTCCACTTCGAGTTCCACCGTGAGCTCGAGACTCTGAAGGACCTCTACGCGCCGCTCGATCCCAATCGCGACACCCGCGAGCTGCTCGGCGACGCCGCGCCGGACCTGGTCGAACGCGAACGCGAGCTGCTGACCACGCTGGGTCGGGTGCTGACCCGCGGCAACTACCGGCTGCTCGAGCCCGATGAGCTCAACCGCGCGCTCAACGAGGAATCGGTGTTCCGTGTGAAGCTGCACGTCGACCTCGGGGACTTCGCCCAGATCGTCCTGCACGCGCGCGGGTCGCGCACCTCCAAGCACGCGCTGTCCCGCTGGTTCGGCCTGCGTAAGGAGACCAAGGAGGTCGAGTACTACGAGCGCGTGGTGCTCTACGCCCGCTTCCACGACGCCGAGCATTTCCCGGCAAAGCGCCGCAAGAAGCTCGCCTTCACGCCCGGATCGACGCTGCTCAAGCTGTTCCAGAACATCCCCAAGGCCGATCTCGAGATGCTGCTGCCCAACACCGAGGTGCGCATGAAGCTGGCCGACCAGCTGATCATCGGCGTGCCTGCGATCGCCGGCGGGCTCGGGCTGTTCCTCAAGCTCGGCGCCTCGCTGCTGCTGCTCTTCTCCTTCCTGTCCTTCTACCTGGGACTGACCGACCAGCGGGTCGAGCTCAACAAGGCGCACCTCGTCGGCTTCGGGCTCGGCCTGCTGCTCTTCGGCATGCACCTCTTCCGCCAGATGGGCCGTTTCAAGAACCGCAAGATCGCCTTCATGAAGGCGCTCTCGGACAGCCTGTACTTCAAGAACCTCGACAACAACGCCGGGGTATTCCACAAGCTGATCGATGACGCCGAGGAGGAAGAGTGCAAGGAGGCGCTGCTCGCTTACTTCGTCCTGCACTCCTCGGGCATGGCGATGGACGCGGCCACGCTCGACGCCGCCGCCGAGAGCTGGGTCAAGGCGCGCACCGGGTACGACATCGATTTCGAGGTCGAGGATGGCCTGGCCAAGCTGGTCCGCCTCGGCCTGGTCACTCGCGATGGCGACGCCTACCGCGCGGTGCCGCTCGCCCAGGCCAAGGGCGAGCTCGATCGCCGCTGGGACGGCTACTTCACCTACGCCTGATCCTTCGGCCTGCGCCTGAACGCCCCGGGCGGCCGGCCCTCGATCGCGCGGAACACCGTCGAGAAGTAGTGCTCGTCGCGGAAGCCGCACATCTGGGCGATCGCCTTGTGCGGCAGCGCCGAGTGCACGAGCAGGTCGCGTGCGCGCTCGACGCGCACTTCGTTGAGCCAGCGCACCATGCTGGTGCCGTAGCGGGCCTTGAAGAGGTGTCGCAAGTAGTCCTGGCTGATCCCCAGGTGGTCGGCGACCGCGTCGAGGCTGTCGATGTCCTGGTAATGATCGCGGATGTAGTCGCGCGCCTGCGCGGCGTGCCGCTCGGCGCTGGTCGCGGTCGGCGCCGGACCAGTCGAGGTCGCACGCACCAGCAGGGGGATGAGCAGCGCGGATAGCCGGTAACCCAGCGCGATGCGCTGGGCCTGGTCGGCCATCGGTCGTCCCAGGGTCAGCACCTCGAGATCGCGCACCAGCGTCGGCTCATCGACACCCGCGACGGCCAGGCACACGGGGAGCGCGCGCACCGGCACGCCGGGCACGGTGAACTGCACGCAGAGGTCATCGCCATCGGTGTCCATGGTCTGGTCGTGGCGCACGTTGGGCGCGTACATCACCAGACCGCCGTCGGCGAAGCGGACGCTCTGGCCATCCTCGAGCGTGGTCACGCCGGCACCGGTGGGATGGAACACCAGCTCGACCGCGGCATGGCCATGCATCGCCGCGTACTCGCCGCGGCGGACCCGGTGGCGGAAGCCCGA
>JACDEC010000158.1:0-2228 GCA_013816645.1 Planctomycetota bacterium | reverse complement strand
CTCGTAGATGAACGGGCGAGTGTGCGCGATGGCGAGCAGATCGGCGACCGTCAGCGACATGACCGTTTTCCCAGGATGCAACTGCTGCGGCAGTGGATGTTTCCGGCACTCTATCGGCGGCTTCGGATCAAACAGCCGAAATTTATAAAGAGCGCAGATCTTTGACCTTGGCGGCGATGGGCCCGCATGGCTAGGATGCGGACCCATCCATCAACCCACTCGGAGCTCCCCATGCCCGCCTCGTCCGCATCCGCCGCCCGCGCCGCCGCCCCGCTGCGCGTCGTCTTCACCGGCAAGCAGCAAGTCGAGATCCAGCCCTTCACCCTCGACGCGCCGGCCCAGGGCCAGGTGCGCGTGCGCAGCGAGTGCTCGTTGATGAGCACCGGCACCGAGAACATCGTCTTCAATCGCCTGTTCGACTCCGGCACCCATTGGGACAACTGGGTGAAGTACCCGTTCTTCCCCGGCTACGCCTCGGTGGGCGTGATCGAGGCCGTCGGTCCCGGCGTGTCGCTGAAGGCCGGCGACCGCGTGGTCTCGCGCAGCGCCCACGCCTCGCACCAGGTGTTCGACGCCGCCTCCTGCAACGTCGTGCCGATCGGGATTGACCCGCGGCAGGCCTCGTGGTTCGCCCTGGCCAAGATCGCTTTCATGGGCGCGCGCGCCGCCGCGTACAGCCTCGGCGACAGCGTGGTGATCATCGGCGCCGGTCCGATTGGCCAGATGTCGGTGCGCTTGGCGTTCGCCGCCGGCGTGAAATCGATCATCGTCGTCGATCCCGTGGCCAAGCGCCTGGAACTCGCCCGCGCCGGTGGCGCGACCGCGGTGGTCGCCCAGCCCGGCGACCAGGCGCTGGAAGCCGTCAAGGCCGCCAACGGCGGCACGCTGCCGCGCGTGGTCATCGACGGCACCGGCCACCACGCGGTCTTCAGCAGCGCCCTGCGCTTCGCCGCCGATCGCGGCCGCGTCGTCATCCTCGGCGACACCGGCAGCCCGGCTGGTCAGCACCTGTCGTCCGACGTCATCTCGCGCGGCCTGACCATCGTCGGCGCGCACGATTGCCACAACGATGCGACCTGGAACGGCACCACCATCACCGACCTGTTCTTCGATCTGGTGGCGAGCGGACGCTTCCGTCTCGACGGCCTGATCACCCACACCTTCCCCGGAGCCGAGGGGGCCAAGGCCTACGAGATGGCCAACCAGCGCCGCGGCGAGACCATGGGTATCCTCTTCGACTGGAGCCAGGCATGAGCGCAGCGCCATCCGCCATCCGCCAGAGCGCCGCCGAGTGGTGCTACTTCCGCGACGGGACCGATCCCGCCGCCTACTATCGACGGCTCAAGGCCGTGGGCGTCGCCGGCGTCGAGATGGCCGACCCGTCGCGCTGGCAGGCCGCGAAGGCCGCCGGCCTGGAGCTGGTCAACATCGGCGCGCCGGGCATGGAACGCGGCCTCAACCGGGTCGAGGACCACGCCGAGATCCTGCCCAAGATCCGCGAGAGCATCGCCACCGCCGCCGACAACGGCATCCCGACGGTGATCGTGTTCAGCGGGAACCGCGGCGCGCAATCGGACGCGGCCGGCATCGCGGCCTGCGCCAAGGGCTTGGCCGCGCTCGCGCCGGAGGCCGAGCGCCGCGGGATCACGCTGATCCTCGAGGTCCTCAATGCCTTCGACCACAAGGACTACCACTGCGCCAGCTCGCGCTTCGCCTTCGCGGTGGTCGACGCGGTCGCCTCGCCAAAGGTCAAGTCGCTCTACGACATCTACCACCTCCAGCGCATGGGCGAGCCGCTGCTCGACACCATCCTGGCCAACCTGGGCAGGATCGCCCACCTGCACATCGCGGGCAGCCCGAAGCGCGACTTCCCGGGACCCGAGCAGGAGATCGATTACGCGACCATCGTGAAACGCGTGCACGCCGCCGGCTACCGCGGGTGGTGGGGTCAGGAATTCGTGCCCGCTGGCCGCTGGGATCCGGCGTCGAAGGCCGATCCGCTCGACGAGCTCGAACGCGCGGTGGCGCGCTTCGCTGGATTCGTGGGAGGAGAGGTCCGGAAGTCCGGAAATCCGGAAGTCCGGAAGTCTTCCATTACCGGGGGGTGAGCGTCGGGAATCAGGGTCCTACGTCGGAAGCAGACGTCCGTGCCACGAGACTTCCGGACCTCCGGACTTCCGGACTTCCGGACCGTGGCAATCCGTTCACACGCCCAGCTGCTGCCGCAT
>JACDEC010000157.1 GCA_013816645.1 Planctomycetota bacterium | reverse complement strand
CCGCCTGGTGCTGGCGATGGTCAATCCGCTCGACGCGCAGAGCGTCCAGACGCTCGAGACCCGCTGCGGACTGACCATCCAACGGGTCGCGACCACGCGCGCCGAACTGCGCGCCGCGATCGCGCGCTACCTGCCCACGACCGGGGCAGCCGTTCCCGCGGTCCCGCGCCCAGCGGTGCGGCGCGCGCCGGGCCCGCTGGTGCTGCAGCCCGACGTGCTCAGCCTGTCGGCGACGCCGATCCCGCGGACGCTGCATTTCTCGCTGCTCGGGCTGCGCGACATCTCGGTGCTCGCCGAAGCGCCGGCCGAACGACTGGCGGTCGAGACGCGGGTGGCGCCGTGGGACGACCAGCTGATCAAGCAGGCGATCCAGCGCGAGCTCGACCGCAAGGGCCAGGTGTTCTTCGTCCACAACCGCGTCCAGGACATCGACAACCTGGTGTTCAAGCTGGGTCGGCTGCTGCCCGAGCTCAAGATCGACAGCGTCCATGGTCAGATGCCGGAAGAGCGCATCGCGCGGGTGATGGAGGCCTACAAGCGCAACGCCATCCAATGCCTGGTCAGCACCTCGATCATCGAATCGGGCATCGACATCCCGAACGCCAACACCCTGTTCGTCAACAACGCCCACGTCTTCGGCTTAGCCGAACTACACCAGATCCGCGGGCGCATCGGCCGCTTTCATCACCAGGCCTACGCCTATTTCCTCACCCCGGGCAACCGCGAACTCAGCGCGGACGCACGCGAGCGGCTCGACGCGATCCAGGAATACGCGCACCTCGGCGCCGGCTTCAAGCTGGCGATGCGCGACCTCGAGCTGCGCGGCGCCGGCAACCTGCTCGGCGGCGAGCAATCGGGGCACATCGACGCGATCGGCTACGAACTCTACACCAAACTCCTGACCGAGACGGTGGCGCGGTTGAAGGAGAAGTCCGGAAGCCCGGAAACGCGGAAGTCCGGAAGTCCCGATCCGCGGCCATCCGGCCAAGAGGCGCGTGGCAGCGCACTCGGCCTGAACGTCGACGCCTACATCCCCGACACCTGGCTGGAGACCCCGGCGCTGAAGTTCGAACTGCACAAGAACCTCGATGCCTGCAAGCGACTGTCCGACCTGGCGGCCCTGGCGGTGAGCGCGCGCGACCGCTTCGGCGCCCTGGTCGATCCGGTGGCACGGCTGTTCATGGTGCGCGCGATCCGCATGCGCTGCGCCGAACTCGGCGTGGTGCGCATCGACGTCCAGGATCGCCAGCTGCGCCTGCACCTGTCCGGCCCACTCCCGGCCGAACTGGCCAAGGCGTCGCTCCCGGAACTGGTCCACCTCCAGCTCGACGGCTCGGTCCTGGTGCTGTTCTTCAAACCCAAGCTCGAACAGGACGTGGCGCTGCGCATCCTCTGCCGGCTGCTCGGGCTCGACCTGGCCTTCCTTGGGCGCGGATTCTAGCCATGGGCGGCAACAGCTTGCAGCGAGCCGAACTCGAACAGTCCACGCACGGCATCCTCACCGATGTCGCTGGACGCAGCGACCTGCTGGTGTCGTTCGGAGGCGTGCGGCAGGGACTCGGAGTCCCGGTCTTCGAATTCTTCAACTCGATCGCGGACCTCGACTGCGACAAGATCTTCATCAGGGATTTCTCGGCCGCCTGGTACCAGAAGGGCGTCGACGCCGAGATCGACAGCCTCGACAAGCTGATCGGCTTCCTGCGATCGAGCATCACCAGGAGCGCGTACGGCAGGGTCTGCTTCATCGGCAACTCGATGGGCGGGTACGCCGCCATCCTTTTCGGTAGCATCGTCGACGCGCACCGCGTCATCGCATTCGCGCCGCAATCGTACATCGACTGGTGGAACCGCCTGGTGAGCCGCGACCGGCGCTGGAAACAGGAGATCGGCCTGGTCCATCGCAACGAGCGCAGGAACAGCACCTACTTCGATCTGAAGAAGCACTTGGAGCGAACCGCCTACCGGACCCGGATTGACCTCTACTACTCGCCCGACCACAGGCTGGACCGGAAGCATTGCGAGCGGCTGAGCGGGTCGAGGAACGTGGTCCTGCACCCGCTGGCCGAAGGCGGGCACGAGGTGGTGAAGGCGATTAGGGACAAAGGCCAACTCAAGGAGCTGATCCGCTCGGCCTTCGGACCGACCTGAACCGTAAGCACAAGGTCAGGACTGCTTTCCACTTATCACCTCCAGCCGTCCGGGCTGGGCAAGCGGACATTTCCCTTGTCCGGGTGGTACGTGGATTACCATCTCCGCCCCAACCGAGGAAGACCGTCCGATATGATCCGCGTCGAAGCCCGCAATGGTGAGCCCCTGGAAAAGACCCTCCGCCGCTTCAAGAAGCGCTGCGAGAAGGAAGGTCTCACCAAGGACATCAAGAAGTGCTTGTACTACGACAAGCCCAGCGAGCGCCGTCGCCGCGAGGCCCGCAAGCTCGAGAAGCGCCTGGCGCAAGAGAAGCTCGAAGCCGCCGCCGGTCTCGGCCGAGGTTGAAGCTGCCGTCCATCGCGTCGCCACTGGCGGCGCGATGATCTCCGATTCCTCCGATCACCCAGCCGTACCCGGTTGGGTGATTGAACTTCCCACCTGCCCCTCGACCAACAGCTGGGCGCTCGACCATCGCGAAGCGCTCGCCCACGGGTCGTGCGTCTGGACCCGGCGTCAGACCGCCGGCCGCGGCCGCGATGGCACCGCCTGGCGATCACCCCCCGGAGTGCTGACCGCCAGCTTCGTGCTCGATCTCGATGCCCGCGTCGACGTGACGCAGCTCGCCCTCGCCGCTGGGCTGGCGATCGCGCACGCCGTCGAGGACCTGGTGCCCGCGGCCAAGGTCGCGATCAAGTGGCCCAACGACTGCATGCTCGCTGGCCGCAAGCTCGCCGGGGTGCTCTGCGAGCGACCCGGTGTCCCGTCGCGCACCCGCGTGGGCAAGGGCGATGGCCGCGATGCCGTGGTCGTCGGCATCGGGCTCAATGTCGATCCCCACTGGGGCGAGGATCACGCAGCGCTGCCGCTCGCGGCTGGCAAGACGCCGCCGATCGCGCTCGCCGAAGTCGGCGCGCCACCCAGCGAGCTCGCCGTGCTGATCGCCGTGCGCAGCTACCTGCTGCAGGCCTGCGGCGTTCTCGGCGCCGGCGGCTGGGATCTGCTCCTGCCCGTCTTGCGCGAACGCGATTGGCTCCGCGATCGCAGCGTCGAAGTCGTCAGCGGCGATCGACGCTGGGGCGGCACCGCCGTCGGCCTCGATGCCGCAGGAGGCCTGCGGGTACGCGGCGAGGCGGGCGAGCGCACCTTCGCCAGCGGCAGCGTGCTGGTCGGCGGCGACACCCGCGCCTGAACGTCGACCGTGGGCGCCGCTACTCCACGCCGCCTGGCGACCAGGCCTCGCTCAACCAGCGCACCGATGTCGCCCAGGTCTGCTTGCGACCTTTGATGCTGGAGACGCTGTGGCCGTCGAGGCACAGCACATTGACCGCGCCGCGATGGCGCGAGTCATCGACGCCGGTGGGGATCGCGTAGCCCCACTGTCCCATGCCGGTTTCCTTGGACACACCGTCGACGAACAGGCAGACCGCCGATTCGTCGACGCAGCTGCCGAGCCGGTAGTGGCGCGACCGACCGCCGCCGTCGATCTGGTCGTTCATCTTGTAGCTCTTCGGGCAGGCGTTGCTGAACACCCGGGGACCCTGCCACCGGTACGCAGGGCATTGGAAGATGCTGCGGCCCTTCACGTCGTCGTTGTCGACGTAGGGCGGCAGCCGGAAGAACCAGGCCGGCGATCGCGCGTGGTCATCGTCGCCGAAGGTGCGGTCGGCGGGCAGACGGTCGCCATGATCGCCGGCGTACGCGAGCACCGCGCAGGCGACCTGGCGGAGGTTCGACGCGCACGCCGTGCGCCGGCTGAGCGAGAGGCCGGAGCGCACCGCGGGTACCGTCGCGCCGGCGAGCGCGGCGATGATGGCGAAGACCACCAGGATCTCGACGAGGGTGATGCCGCGCGCGCGCATCAGTCCTCCACGGCCCGTGCCGGGGTCGCCCGACTCGATCGATAGCGTTCGGCCAACGCGTGCACCGCGCTGGCGCAGGCGCTGGTCTCCTCGCTGGCGTCGCGAGCATCGGTCGGTTCGCCGGTCATCGCCGATTCCGCCGCCCGCTGCAGCGCTTCCACGGGCCGGTGCAGGTGTCTGACGAGATAACCGCCGAGCGCGACCCCCAGGGCGACGACCAGTCCGACCGCGACGGCCACGACGTCCCACGCCGGGGTCGCGCCTGCGACATGGCGACCGACGAGCACGCCGGTGGCCAGGCCATCGGCGCCGACGATCGGCGCCGCGATCCCCCAGTCGCCGTCGTCGCGCCGCCAGCTCTGGGGAGCATGGACCGCGCTGACCAGCTCGGGCATCGGCATCGCCGCATCGATGTCGGGGACGCCGATACTCGACTCGCTGCGGAAGCGTTCGTCACGCCAGGTGAGCCGGGTCAGACCGACCCAGCCGACGTCGATGCCGCGCAACGAGCTGAGGGTGTCGCCGCGCAATTCCCCGAGCCGACGGCCGCCCTCGGCCAGCGCCGCGGTCAACACCGCGGCTTCGCGCGCGCAGGCGCGGACGTCGACCGCGACGTGCACGGCAACAATGCCACCAGCGGCGCAGCCAACGAGCATCAGGGGGACGAGCCAGCAATTGAAGCGGAGGTGCTTGAAGATCTGCATGGGGCGGTCGATGTAGCATGGGCTACGTCTTCGTCAACGAGCACCATGCGATCGCCGAAGGCCCGCTCAGCCCGGGCCTACGCCAATGGACACCTCAGCGTTCGAGACGCACCTGGTGCCGCCCAGGCGCCACAGTGGCAGTCGCGGTGCGCTGGTCAGCGTCGTAGGCGAACGCCAGCGCGGCGCCGTCGACCAGCAAACGCTTCGGAGCCTCATCGCAGGCGATGAGCAGGTTGCCGCCGTCTTGGAGGCCGAATACGTATGTCTCGCCTTCCCAGCGCGGATCGAGCACCGCGCCGGCGCTGTTGAGCTTGTCGGTCAGGCCGACCACCGCCACGCCGCGCTCGATCGGCACCACGGTGACGACCTCCCAGGTCAATTCACCGATCGTGATCGAGACCTTCTCGCCACGCGCGCGACGGCTGAACGAACGTCCGGCATGGGTGTAGACCGCGAAGGTGTCGCCGACCAGGCCGACGACGTGCTCGGGAACGACGTGCCCACCGATCGACTTGCGCTCACGCTCCTGCTCGTGGTAGCGCGCGTTGAACACGCCGATCACGCCCGAACCGTTGTGGTTGCAGTTGAAGATCTTGAGCAGCACGTCCTCGCGCGTGCAGTCGTGGAACAGGCAATCGAGCGTCGGCCGGCCGATGTCGCGGCAGCGCAGCACTGAACCGTCGCTGCACACCAGGGTGCGCAGCACCGCGGTGTTGTGCTGATCCGGCTTGTCGGACACGTAGATCGGCGCCCCGCTGACCGCGCGGCCCGCGGCGTGGTAGGCGCCCATCGCATGCCCGGACTGGAACATGTCCCAATCGGGATGGATGAATTCCGAGAACCAGGCGCTGACCTGGGCGTTGGTCGCGAGATGACCGCCGTGCGATTCGGGCTTGTTCGGCCAGAAGTCGGTCGAGGTGCGCAGCAGATTGGTGGTCGCCGCGGCGTAGAACGTCTCGGTCGAACTCGACATGCAGTTGATGACGGTGTCGAGGAAATGCACCGCGCCCGCGCCTTCGATCGCTTCGCGGTAGGCGCGGGTCAGGGCCACGCGCCCGCCGCTGCCGTCGGCGCAGCTCTCGATCTGCGCCTGGTTGTCGATCTTGACCCCGTCGACGCCCTGGGCGCGGATGTGGCGGTGGTAATCGTGGTAGAAGCGCGCGACGTGCTCCTTGGCGACCAGCGTGACCGGATGCTTCCACCAGTCGGGGATGACCGGGGTATGGCGGCCGATGCCGGCACCGAAATGACGCTGCACTTCGCGGACGCCGTAGCCGGGCAGCGCGTCGCCGTCGACGCCGCCCCAGTAGCCGACCACGGCGTGCCAGACCAGGAAGGTCTCGATGCCGAACTCGCCCTTGGCCATGGTCACGGTCGGACGCAGGTCGCCGGGGAACTTGGCGTTGGCCGCGAACGCGGTCAGCCGGCGCGAGCCGTCGGCGACGGTGCGCTCGGATTGCCAGCCGTCGTCGAGGATCAACGAGCGCGGGCGGATGCCGATGCGCGCGAAGCTCTCCAAGCCCTGGCGGACCTTGTCGTGCGAGACCTCCTGGTAGAAGGCGTCCCAGGTGCACCAGCCAAACACGTCGACGAAAGCGGGCAGGCGCTTGTCGCGGCGCAGGCGGCCGCAGCCGAGCCGCGCGGTCACCGCCGCAGCGGCGCGCGGGATCAGTTCGTAGGGATCTTGTCCGACGGCGATGAAGGCAGCCAACTCGCTGGTGACCGTGGTCGCGGGATCCAGGGTCTCGCCGACCAGGAAC
Source organism: Planctomycetota bacterium (assembly GCA_013816645.1). Taxonomy (GTDB): domain Bacteria; phylum Planctomycetota; class UBA11346; order UBA11346; family UBA11346; genus JACDEC01. Next base: position 464 of record JACDEC010000157.1, on the reverse strand, counting down.
AAGTGTTCGCCGCGACCCTCGAGCGCGAAGCGCATGTGCTCGCCGAACAGCGGCACCACCAGCAGGCAGCGACCGTCGCCGAGGTCGGCGAGCAGGTATTGGGTCTCGGCAGGCACCTCGGCCAAGGCGGTGCCCGCGACCGGCTTCATCCAGAACGGCTCGTAACGATGGCAGCAGGTGAAGCGCCGCAGACCGGCCACGGAGCCGAGCTGGAACTCAAGATCCTGAGATGGTTTAGCGCTCACGATCCGGATGAAGGAACCACAGCCCGTGGGGTCGGCTTCAAGGGCTAGGCCAGATCCCACAGCCGCGAGGATCGGGGTGGCGTCGAGACGGATGGACGAGGCGGCGAGGGCGTAGGTGGGCATGCGCGGATCGTGGGCCCAGTGTGCGCCATGTCGAGCAGGCCGACGGGGTCGACAGAGTGGCGGCGGTCGGGGCACCGGGGTATGCTGAACCGGAGC
>JACDEC010000156.1 GCA_013816645.1 Planctomycetota bacterium | reverse complement strand
TCCATTCTGCGCCGCCGAAGCGGTGCACGCGGTGCGCCAGGAGATGGCCATGAGCCTGCGCGACGTGCTGCGACGACGGGTCCCCCTGGCGATCCTCGCGCGCCACGACCCCGCGTGGATCCGTCCGGTCGCCGAACGCATCGCGCGCGAACTCGGGTGGAGTGGAACCCGGATCGCCAATGAGATCGCGGCGCTCGATCAGCCCAGTCATCCCGCGCGATTGCCCTGACCCAATCTTCGCCTACCCGGCGATCTGCCGTCTCACCGCGGCCAACCAGGCGCGCTGCAGCCGCTCGCGTTCCTCGCCAGCCATCGTCGGCGTGAACACGCGATCGACACGGCGCAGCGAGGCCAATCCGTCGATTCCGGGATAGAGGCCGGCGTGCATCCCGGCCAGCCAGGCGGCGCCCCAGGCGGTGGTCTCGGTGAGCGCCGGCCGCTCGACCGGTGCGCCGAGCAGATCGGCGATGCATTGCATCAACCAGCCATTCGCGGTCATCCCGCCATCCACGCGCAGCACCGCGACGCGTACCCCGTCATCGTTCATGGCGCGCAGCAGGTCGCAGGTCTGGTACGCAACTGACTCGAGCGCCGCGCGGGCCAGCTCCGCGCGGCCGGTGTCGCGGGTCATGCCGACCAGCGCGGCGCGCACGTCTGGGCGCCACCACGGGGCGCCCAGCCCTGTGAACGCTGGCACCAGGTGGACCCCGCGGTTGTCGGGCAGCGAGGCCGCCAGCGCCTCGGTCTCGCGCGCATCGCTGATGATCCCCAACTTATCGCGCAGCCACTGCACCGCGGTGCCGGCGTTGAAGATCGCGCCTTCGAGCGCGTAGCTCCGGCGCCCGTCAAGCTGCCAAGCGACCGTTGCGAGCAGCCGGTGACGCGACACCGGCACCGAGGTGCCGGCGTGGGCGAGCACGAAGCAACCGGTGCCGTAGGTGGCCTTGGTCGCTCCCGGGTGCGTGCAGGCCTGGCCGAGCGCCGCCGCCTGCTGGTCCCCGGCCATCCCGCGGATCGGCACCCCCGAACCCAGCAGCGCCGGAGCGCTGACGCCGTAATCGGCGGCGCAATCGCGCACCGCCGGCAGCATTGCCGGCGGCACCGCGAAGAGGCGGCACAGCTCGTCGTCCCACCGGCCCGGTCCGATCGCGTAGAGCATGGTGCGCGAGGCGTTGGTCGCATCCGTGGCGTGCACGCGCCCGTCGGTGAGCTTCCAGAGCAGCCAACTGTCGATGGTGCCGAAGGCCAGCTCCCCGTTCTCGGCGCGCAAGCGCGCGCCGGGGACGGCGTCGAGGATCCAGGCGATCTTGGTCGCCGAGAAATAGGCATCGAGCACCAGCCCGGTGCGTTGCTGGATCAGGACGGCGGACGACGCCAGCTCCCGGCAGCGACCCGCGGTGCGCCGATCCTGCCAGACGATGGCCCGGTGGATCGGCCGGCCGCTCGTGCGTTCCCAGACCACGGTGGTCTCACGCTGGTTGGTGATGCCGATGCCGGCCAGGCCCGCCGCGGCGATGCCCGCCTTGGCGATGGCGTCCCGGCACACCGCCAGCGTCGCCGTCCAGATCTCCTCGGCGTCGTGCTCGACCCACCCGTCCGCCGGAAAATGCTGGGCGAACTCGCGCTGGGCCACCGCGACCACGCCACCCTGCGCATCGAAGATCAGGGCCCGGGTGCTGGTGGTGCCGGCGTCGATGGCGAGGACGTGCATGGATTCGAGCGAGCTCGCCGTTTTCAGGCCGCGCCGCCGCCGGCGGCGGAGGTATCCTTCTCCACGACGTGCATGCGCATGGGGTAGCGATGGGTGAGATCGGCGGCGAGCACGCGCACGAACTCCTCGACGCGCTCGTGCACGACCTGCGCCCCCTCGCCGCGGATGATGACGTGACGATTGAAGGCCATCTGCACGAGCTGCTTGTTCTCGGCCGGGATCAGCTCGTAGAGCCGGCGCGCGCCATCGGGTTTGACCACCGGATCCTTGTCGGCCTGGATCACCAGGGTCGGCACCGTGACGCGGGGCGCTGCCTCGCCGGTGCGCTCGATCAGGCGCTCGAGTTCGAGGATGCCGTTGAGCCAGTTGCGCGTGTAGTTGGTGTCGGCGAAGGCCGGGGCGTTGGCGACGCTGTCGAGCCGGCCGACGCGCAGGTGCACGGCGCGCAGCGCGCGGTTCCAGCGCTCCACCACCGGCACCACGCAGCTGGCGCGATCGGCGAGCTGGTACGATGGGTTGATGGCGAACACGCCGCCGACCGGGCCGGCGCCGCGCGCGGCCTCGAGCAGCGCGAGCAGCCCCCCCGCCGAGAAGCCGCCGAGGATGACGTGCCGGCAGGAGTGCTTGACCACGGCGTAGGCCCGCGCGAACGAGCGCTCCCAGTCCGCGACCGTCACGGTCGCCAATTGCTCGGGCGCGGTACCGTGGCCCTTCAGGCGCACGCCGTAGACCGAGAAGCCGACGCGATGGAGGTGGTTGGCGAGCTCGCGGACCTCGCCGGGCGATGCCAGGTAGCCGTGGCTGAGCACGATGCCGACCTGGCTGCCCGGAGTGTGCAGGAAGAACGGCCTGCCCACCTGATCGTCCTTGAGCAGCGCCGAGGTCGCGCAGGCCACGCGGTCGGCCTGATATTCGGCGAGGTCCTCGGCGACGAGTTCGGCGGCGACGCGCTCGCGCACGTGGGCGTGCGGCTGGTTGACCGAGGCCCGCACCGCGTGCACCCCGTCGCGCAGCGGCTCGAGTTCGTTGGCCAGCACCTGCACCGGGTTCTTCAGGCGCACGTCGTGGAAGCCGTGGCGACGATTCAGCGCGACCTGGTCGACCTGGTAATAACCGTCGCGACGCGACAGCACGCCGGCCGAGATCGCCAGCCCGCGCATCGAATCGAGCTGCTGGCACGGCCGGTCGCTGACCAGGTCGAGCAGCTTGGGGCCCAAGGTATGGTGGATGCGGCGCGACCCGCGCGCCTGCAGGGTGCGCGCGGCCAGGTAGAGCGCGGCGTGGAAGTCGTCCTCGGGGACGCGGTCGCGTTTGAGCGCGCGCAAACCGGCGCAGAACAGGTGATCGAAGTTGATGGTCAGGCGGCTGTAGATCTCGGACATCAGTCGACTGGTGACGCGGTGCTTGAGCGCCTCGAGCAAGGCATTGAGCGTGGTCTGGTCGCCGACCTCCATCCGCCGCAGGGCGGGGCGCACCAGCTCGAGGTAGCGGCTGAGGTCCAGCGGCTTGCCGAAGTAGACGTTGATGTCCGTCTCCTTGAGCAGGAAGTTGCCCTCGATGGTCAGTTCCTCGGCGAGCACTGCAGGCATCTTCTTGATCAGGGTGCGCGCCAGCCGGTAGAGCAGGTTCATGCCCGGGCGCATCGGGTAGTAGGTGATGTTGATGGGCACGATGCTCAATCCGGGCGGCAGGTCCCCGCGGGCGGCGCGCGCCGCCGAACCGGCCTCGGCCTCGCCACCGGGACGCGGCGCATGCGGCCCGAGCCGGAATTTGCGCTGCAGCAGCTCGACCGAGGCCTGGTCGCCCTGCTCGCGGGCATGGCGGTAGAGTTCGGAGTACATCAGGACCTGGAGCGCGAGCACCGCCGAGCCGGTGTGCGGCGATCCCGTGCGCGCCGGCGAATCGATGCGGAACTTGCCCTTCTCCCACAGCTTCTTGTTCTTGATCATCGACCCCTCGGGGTAGATGAGCCAGTCGTGGCGACCGGTGAGCAGGTCCGAGACGATGCGCTGCTTGATGTCGGGATGGCGGGTGGAGAGCGCGCCGATCGAGCGCAGGTAATCGCCGAACAGCCCGGAGAAGAGCTTGTAGTGCGCCAGGGAATGCACGTTGCGCCCGAGATGGCGATCGATGAGCCAGGGCAGGATGAAGGTCTCGAAACGCGTGAAGTGGTTGGCGACGAACAGCACCGGCCCGTCCTGCGGCACGTTCCCGGCCTCGACGCGGATGTGGCTGCGCAGCAGCTTCTCGATCAGCGACAGCACCACCCCGGTCATGCGCCGCGCGTAGCGCGCGAAGCTCGGCTTGGCGAACAGCGGCGTGAGCCGCGCTTCGCGATCGAGGCAATCGGCTGCGTAGGATTCGAAGCTCGCGGCGCGGCTCTTGTCGTTGTCACTCATGCCTGAGCCACGGCCGCAGGCCGCCCCGCAGGGGTGACGGAACGCAGCGGCAGCAGCGTCCCCGCAGCCGCGCAGCGGCGAGGAACGCTGCGGGAGCGGAGTGGAGGAATGGCGGAGATGCGCGACGAAACCTCGCGATGCATATTACCCCTGTTCAGGGAAGCAATCCGCCGCTCCCTCCTCCATCCACTTCATCTCGCCCGCGAGCACGCTCTTCGCCAGGTGGTTCATCATCCGGTCGTCGTTGTCCGACAACGCCAGGAAGTGGGCCTCGATGCGGCGGGTCGCCTCGCGGCAGAAGTAGTCGGCCAGGCCGATCGCTCCCTGGTCGCCGGGCTTGGTCCTCTCGAGCATGCGCGCGTAGCTGCAGGTCGCGGTCATCGCGAACAGTTCGGTGCCGATCTCCATGAGGTGGCCGAGCAGGACCTGCTTGCGCTCGAGCTTGTCGCGGTACAGGCCCATGTTGTGGAAGATGGTGCGCGCCAGGCGGTGCGCGGTCTTGTGCGCGTACTGGTAGTGGTCGGCGAGCTTGCCGAGATCGTCGTGCTGCGACCACAGGCTCGAGTTGAACCACTGGCTGAAGTACCAGCCGGTGTAGAAGCCGGCGAGCTTGACGCCCGAACGCATCATCTTGGGGATCGGCACGTGGCCCTTGATCATGTCGGCGGCCAGCTTGAGGTGCGGATCCATCGCCTCGCGCGCCAGGAACAGGCGCATGATCTCGCTGGTGCCTTCGATGATGGTGTTGATGCGCATGTCGCGGACCATGCGCTCGCAGGGGTACGCGTCGTCCTCGCCGCGCGCCTTGAGCGACGAGGCCTTCTCGTAGCCGCGCCCGCCGCGCAGCTGCAGGGTCATGTCGACGATCTTGCAGCCGAGCTCCGAGCAGAAGAGCTTGGCCATCGCCGCTTCGATGCGGATGTCCTTGTCGTGCTGGTCGGCCCAGTGCGAGGTCAGCCAGGTCACCGCCTCCATGGCCAGGGTGTGCGAGGCGATGAAGGCGATCTTCTGCCGGCCCGCTTCGTGCTGGCCGACCGCGGCGCCCCACTGCACGCGCTTGTTGCCCCAGCGGCGGACGATGCTCAGACAGCTCTTGGCCGCGCCGGTGCAGGCCGCCGGCAGGGTCAGGCGCCCGGTGTTGAGCGTGGTCAGGGCCAGCTTGAGGCCCTTGCCCTCGCCCCACAGCACGTTCTCGAAGGGGACCTTGACGTCCTTGAAGCGCAGCAGGCCGTTCTGGATGCCGCGGATGCCCATGAAATCGCAGCGGTGGACGATCTCGATGCCGGGCGCCTTGCCCTCGACGATCAGCGCGGTGATCTGCTGGCGCTCCTTGCCGTTGACGATCTTCGACGGCGTGCGGCACATCACCACGAGCAGGTCGGCGATCGGCCCGTTGGTGCACCACAGCTTGTCGCCGTTGATGATCCAGTGCTTGCCGTCCGGGGTCGGCACCGCGGTGGTGGTCATCTTCGAGGGATCCGAACCGACCGACGGTTCGGTCAGCGCGAACGCCGAGATCGAATGATCGCGGAAGCGCGGGAAGTAGGCGCGCTTCTGCGCTTCGGTGCCGAACAGCTTCAAGGGCTGGGGCACGCCGATCGACTGGTGCGCCGAGACCAGCACCGCGGTCGAGGCGCAGTAGCTGGCCAGCATCATCATCACGCGGTTGTAGTTGACCTGGGTGAAGCCCAGGCCGCCGTACTCCTTGGGCACCTTCATCGCGAAGACGCCCATGCGGAACATGCCGTCGACCACCGCCTGCGGGATGGTGCGGGTGGCGTCGACGTCCTCGGGGTCGAGGTTGGCCTTGAGGAAGGCCTCGAACTCCTTGATGAACGTGTCGCCGATCGCCTGGTCCGCGGCGGACTGCACGGGGAAATCGTCGATCAGCGCGTGGTCGAAGGTGCCCATGAACAGCTGCTGGGCGAACGACGGCTTGGTCCACTGCTGCTCGCGCGACGCCTCGGTCAGCTCGAGCGCCTGGCGCTTGCCCTCGTTCATCTTCGAGGTGTCGATGATCATCTCGACTTCGCCGGCGTGCGCCTTCTTGGCGGCGTCACCGGCGACGTCGCCCTTGGTGGGCAGGCCGGGGGGCGTCTGGGTCGCGGATGTGTCGTCGTTGGGAGTGGCCATACGATCCTTTCAGGCGATGTGCTGGGCGGTGACGCCGGCGGCGTCGCTGGCCGGAGGCAGGAACGAGGCGAAATCGTCGCTGAAGAAGCCGCGGTTGTTCTTGGCGAGGTCGGTCAGCAGCTTGGCCGGGGCGAAGCGCATGCCGTGCGTGGCCTCGAGCCGCTGCAGACGCTCGACCACGGCGCGCACGCCGAGCACGTCGGCGTGGTGCAGCGGTCCGCCCTTCTGCGGCGGATAGCCGGTGCCCAGCACCATGGCGAAGTCGAGGGTGAGCGGCGAGGAGACCACGCGCTCCTCGAGGCAGCGCGCGGCTTCGTTGACCATGATGAGCAGGCAGCGGTCGAGGATCTCGTCGCGCTCGATGGCGCGCGGGCGCACGCCGAGCTTGGCTTGCACCCCGGCGACCGCGCCGGCGATGTCGGGATTGACGCTCTTGTGCTTGTCCTGGTGGACGTAGAAGCCCTTGCCGCCCTTGGCGCCGAGCAGCTTCAGATCCTCGTGCACGGCCGCGAGGATCTCGGCGACCTTCATGCGCTCGCCGTAGGCTGCCGCCAGGACCTTGGCGACCTTGTGGCCGACGTCGATGCCGACCTCGTCGGTCAGGGTGAACGGCCCCATCGGCATGCCGTAGGCGTAGATCGTCTTGTCGATGGTCGCGAGGTCACCGCCCTCCTGGAGGATCTTGGCGGCCTCGTTCATG
>JACDEC010000689.1 GCA_013816645.1 Planctomycetota bacterium | reverse complement strand
ACAACCAGGCCCGCACCGACGCGCACTTGGCAGGCGGGACGACCCCGTGCTCGAGCGCCACCGCCGCGGCGACTGGCGACGCCGGCAGGCGTTGGTCGCCATCCCAGCCCGAGCTGTAGGTGCCCGCAGCCGCGTCCCAGAGCTGCGCATCGATCGCAGCCTCCAAACGTTCGGCGTCGCCGTGGTAGGCGATGGCCTCGCTGGTCGCGTCGAGCAGGCCGGCGATCCAGGCCGCGTCGCGCAAGGCGTGGGCGAGCATGGCGTTGAGCGTGGTGCCCTCGCACTCCCGGTAGGCGAGCGGATTGTCGAAGAACACGAACTCGCGCGCCCGCACCAGCCCACGTGGGGTGATACGCTGCGCGAACCAGGCGAGCTGGCGCACCAGCGCCGGCCACAGCTCGCGGACCAGGGCGAGGTCGCCGGTGCGTTCGTGGACATCGCGCAGGGCGTGCACCCACTGGCAGGCGTAGTCCTCGATCCAACCGTGGATGTCCATCCGGTCGGAAGGGTGGTGGCCCTTGAGCCGCCCGTCGGGCAGCTGGCTGTCGGCGATGTGGCGCAGCATCAGCGTCATCAGCCGGTGGTCGCTGCGCGGCACGCCGTCGGCGGCGCCGGGGGCGGCGAACACCGCGCGGCTGATCGGGTAAGCCACGACCACGGCGTCGGCCATCCACTCCGCACGCTCGCGCAGCGCGCAGTCCATGTAGCCGTCGGCGCAGCACATGCGCAGGGTGTGCAGCGAGCGCCGCCAGAGCTCGTCGAGCTCGGCGTCGTCGCAGGCGAAGGCCGCGGCTTCGACGTAGGGATAGCGGTGGTCGACGAGTTCGGCGCACAACAGGCGGACCGCTCCGCCGCGCACCCGGATGACCAGCGCGCGGCAGCCGAATTCGCCGCTGGCTCGCCAGCCTTGGCGTCCCGCGCGCGTGACCCAGCGGTTGACGCTGCCGTAGGTCTCGCTCCATGCGCCGGTCGCACGGTCGTGGCGCTGGGCGTGCTCGATTTCGATGGTCACTCCGGCTGCGGCCTCGACCTCGATGACCTCGTAGCCGTGCACCATGCGCCCGGCGTCGAGCACGGTCTCGCTGCCATCGGCGAGGTCGCGCGGGGCGGCGATGAGCGCCACCGCATCGTCGCTGAGCGTGGGTATCGGGCGTGGACGCAGCTGACCCCACGACGATCCATCAACCGGGACGGTATCCGACCAATCCGCGCACGCGGCTTCGGGCTGCAGCCAGGCATCGTCCTCGATCCGCGCGTCGATGGTGTCGCGCAGGAATCCCCAATCCGCCATGACCTGGTGGCCCAGGCGCCGACGGCAGCGCCAGCCGCCTGCCGGCTGCAGCGCCCGGCTGCCCGTGCCGTCCGCGATGGTCAGGCGCGCGGCGAAACCCGGCGCATGCATCATCGCCTGTCCGCTGCTCAGGCGCCCGAAGGCCACGACCGCGATCACGTTGGCGCCGCTGCGCAGGGCGCGCCGGAGGTCGAGTTCATCCCATGCGGGTGCGCGCGGGTCGAATCGGCAGGGACCGCGGCCGACGGCGATGCCGTTGACCCAGCAGAGGTAGCGGGCGTCGACGAAGATCGCCAGGCGCGCCGAGCGCGGTCGCTCGGCGAATTCGACGACACCGCGGAAGGCGACGACCTGCTGGTGCGCCTCGCTGTCGCCGGGCGCCCAGGCCAGGGCCGCGCGCAGCTCCTCGGCGATCGTCGCCTGGTCCGCTTCCACATGGACGAAGTCTTGGAGCGCTTGGTTAGGCATGCGGGAATCATCGATGCTCTGCTCGGTGTGCCATGCATGGACTTCCGATCGATATGGACGATCATACGGCATGCTGTCCTTCACCGAGGGCGCCAGCGCCTCCTTGCCCGACCTCGGACCGCTGCGCCTCGCCGAGTGCGGCGAGCATACGGTCGCAGCGGGGTGGTCGACCTGGGGTCGGCCGGCCTACCGGACGCCGCACCACAGCGCCTACCACATCCTCGCCGGGGGCTGCAGTCTCGAATTCGCCGGACGCGAGACGAGCCTGCGGCCCGGCGCGCTGCACATCATCCCGGGCAACCAGCTGCTGCGCCGGCGCACCGAGGGCATGCGCCACCGCTGGCTGAACTTCAACGCCGAGAGCCTGTCCGTCGACCTGCAGCTCGGCCGGCTCGATCGCGTCCTGTCCTTCCC
>JACDEC010000688.1 GCA_013816645.1 Planctomycetota bacterium | reverse complement strand
GAGCAGGGCGGGCCAGGGTGGCTTGGCGGCGAATGCGGCGGCGACGACCTCGCCGGGGACGCGATGGGCGCCGGGCAGGGCGCGCAGGCCGGTCCGGTCGACCCAGCCGACGCGCGCGTCGATCGACTCGGGATCGCAGGCGCGGCCGCCTTCGCGCCAGATCTGCGAGAGCTCGATGGTGCCGGACTTGAGGGCCTGGTGGAGCTCCGCGGCGTTCACCGCAACACGCTGGCGCGCGGCGACCTCGGCGCCGGTCCACGCCACGTAGGCGATCGCCAGATCGACCGCTTCGGGTTCGCGGTAGATCGTCGGGTCCGCGGCGAGCAGGTCTTTGAGCGCCTGGTCGTCGACCTCGGCCGCACGGCGCACCAGCGCGCCCAACGCGGCGAGCAGGCGGAAGGCGGGCTCGGCGGTGAAGCGTTCGACCTCCTGGCCGTAGACCGCGCGGATGTAGCCGGCGAAGTCGCTCTGCGCGGCCTCGGGCTGGTGGGCATAGGCGCGGCGCAGGCGCGCCAGCTCCTCGATCTGCGCCGCCTGGTCGACCACCACCTCGCCGCGCGCGATCGCGCCTTCGACCAAGGCCAGGACGATCAACTCTTCGCGCACGCGGGCGCCGTTCTCGCGCAGCAGTCGTCCAGCCAGGGCGAGGCGGCTGAGCGACCAGGTACCGGCGCCCAGTACCACGGTGTCATCGCCGAGGCTGCTCCAGTCGACGGCGGCGAGCGCCTCGGTGGCGGCTTCGCCCAGGGCGGCCGGAGCGTGCCGCGCGAGCGTGGCATCCTCGATCGCGCGCGCGCTGATCAGCTCCTGACCGATCAGCACCCCGCCATCCGGAGTCTGCGTCGGCTTCGCCGCAGCCTTCAGTTCGGCGAGCAGCCGTTGGCTGCGCCCGTCGAGTCCCTGTTCGATCAGGTCGGCGCGCACCTGGTCGCGGATCGCGGCGAAGGGCGGATCGGCCTGGGGCCGCCATCCGTGGACCAACGCGATGTCGACGCCCTCGGCGTGCTCGGTGGCGGGAAGCAGCTGGGGATAGGGACCGCGCGCGGCGAAGATCGCTTCGATCACCGGTTTGGGCACCAGCCGCGCCTGCGGCTGGGCGCGGGTACCGTCGCGCGCGACCCAGCCGATCCGGCCATCGTCGGCGGCGTCCGCGTCGTGACCACGCGCGAAAGCCTTGAACACCCGGACGAAGTCGAGTCTGCCGCCGGCGATCGCACGGTGCAGGTCGAGCATCACCCCGCGCAGGCGCGCGCGTTCGTCGTCGGTGACGATCTCAGCGCCGGCCGCGTCGTGCTCGCGGGTGTAGGGGATGTGGATGATCGAGCAGTCGGCGGCTTCGCGCACCCGCCAGCGCTCGAGGTTGCGCCGATGCCAGTCGGCGATCGCGGCCTCGTCGACCTCGGCCTCGGCGCGGCGCCTGGCCAAGGCGCGCAGGCCGACGACCAGCACGCGGAAGGCAGGCTGTTCGGTGTACTGCGACCAGGTCATGCCCTTGGTCTGCTTGATCACCGACTGGAGGTCGACGTGGGGCATGCCGCGGGCGGCGAGCTGGCGCTGCAGCTTGCGTTCGGCGTCGGCGGCCGCGGCTGCGATCTCGTCCGCGCCGACGACGATGCCGGCGGCGCGCAGCGCCCCCTCGACAACGTGCACCGCCGTCAACTCGTCGCTCACCTCGCCGAGGTGCGGGCGCACGCGCGCGAGCGCGCCCGCGCGATCGACGCGCAGATCGGGCAGGATCAGGATGGCGTCGGCGACGGCGAGCTTCGACCAGACCACGCGCGGCAGCAGTTCGTCGAGCACGTCGCTGATCGCATCCGAGCCCTCGCGGCGCAGCAGCTCGTCCTCGAGCCGGCGCAGGCTGATCTCGCGACCGTCGACCACCGCGACCGCCACGTCGGCGGCAACCGGCGCCGGGCCGGGTGCCTCGCCGGCGACCATCGAGCAGGCGACCATCGAGCAGGCGAGCAGCAGGATCCGGATCACGTTTCCTGCCCCTTCACCGGAGCGGCAGCCGTGATCGCCGCGTGCAACGCGACCAGCTCGGGCGCGTCGAGCGATTCGAGCCTGCGGGTCTGATCGAGTCCGCACGAGCTGCAGGCCGCCTCGGCGACCGGCTTGTCGACGCCGGTGTCGCGCAGCGCCCGCGGCAGGACCTTGCGGCGCGCGGCGAACAC
>JACDEC010000687.1 GCA_013816645.1 Planctomycetota bacterium | reverse complement strand
GGCGGCGATGCCGCCAGTCCGCGCTGCGCGCGGGCGATCGGCTGCGCCGCTCGGCGGCCTGAGAGAGTGGTGACTTCGCACTCCGCACTTCGCACTTCGCACTGTCTCCATCCTACCCCTTCTCCGCCCAAGGGTCGAGCCTACCGTGGGACCTCCCCGGGGATGGCCGATGCAGCGCAGTGAGGGTTCAGCGGATCTGCCCGACGACACCGGGCGCTTCGGGCGCTACGGCGGCCGCTACGTGCCCGAGACCCTGGTGCCGGCGCTCGACCAGCTCATCGCCGCGTACGCCAAGGCGCGCAAGGACAAGGCGTTCCAGCGTCGGCTCGGCGACCTGCTGCGCGATTTCGTCGGTCGGCCGACGCCGCTGACCTTCGCTGGCACGTTGTCCAAGCGCTTCGGTCGGCACATCTGGCTCAAGCGCGAGGACCTCAACCACACCGGCGCGCACAAGATCAACAATGCCATCGGCCAAGCGCTGCTCGCCCAGCGCCTGGGTAAGAAGCGGATCATCGCCGAGACCGGGGCCGGCCAGCACGGAGTCGCCACCGCGACGGCTTGCGCGCTGCTCGGGCTGAAGTGCCGGGTGTACATGGGCACCGAGGACATGCGTCGGCAAGCACCCAACGTATTCCGCATGCGCCTGCTTGGCGCCGAGGTCGTCGGCGTCGACAGCGGCACCCATACCCTCAAGGACGCGGTCAACGAGGCGCTGCGCGACTGGGTCAGCTCGGTCGCCGACACCCACTACATCATCGGCTCGGCGCTCGGCCCGCATCCCTATCCGATGATGGTCCGCGACTTCCAGAGCGTGATCGGCCGCGAGGCGCGCGCGCAGATCAAGAAGGCGGAAGGCCGGCTGCCCGACGTGCTGCTCGCCTGCGTGGGCGGCGGATCCAACGCGATCGGCTTGTTCCATCCCTTCATGAAGGACACCCGCGTGCGCTTCGTCGGCGCCGAAGCCGGCGGTCGCGGGGCCGCGCTCGGCGAGCATGCCGCGCGCTTCGCCGGCGGCACCTTCGGCGTGTTCCAGGGCATGGCGAGCTACGTGCTGCAGGACGCCGACGGCCAGGTCGTCGGCACCCATTCGATCAGCGCCGGCCTCGACTACGCCTCGATCGGCCCCGAGCACGCGTGGCTGCGCGACAAGGGCCGCGCGACCTACCTGACCTGCGATGACGCCAAGGCGCTCAAGGGCCTGCACCTGCTCGCCGAGAGCGAAGGTATCATCCCCGCGCTGGAATCGGCGCACGCCATCGGCGTGCTCGAGGAGGTCTGCGCGACCACCCGCAAGAACGCCATCCTGATCGTCAACGTCTCCGGTCGCGGCGACAAGGATGTCGCGGAAATCGCGCGCTATGAAGGGGTGAAGCTGTGAGGGGAGCGTGCGGCGTGCGGCGTGCGGCGTGCGGCGTGGGAAGCCCCCCGTATGGCGCGCGCGTGGCTTTCGGAGATGCGACATGAAGTCTACGACCAAACCGAAGGTGCCTCCTGGCGCGCCGTCGCACGCCGCACTTCGCACTCCGCACCCGTCAGACAACCGCATCGCCCGCCGATTCGCCCAGTTGCGCGACCAAGGGCGTAAAGCCTTCATCGCCTACCTCTGCGCCGGCGATCCCGATCTCGACGCCACCGTCGAACTGGTGGTCGGCATGGCCGAGCACGCGGATCCCGCGCGGCGCGTCGACATCGTCGAGCTCGGCATCCCCTACAGCGATCCGATGGCCGATGGGCCCGCCAACCAGGCGGCGTGCGAGCGCGCGCTCAAGGCCGGGACCACGGTGCGCGGCGTGCTCGCGGCGGTGGCGAGGATCCGCGCGCGCACCTCGGTGCCGCTGCTGTTCTTCACCTACCTCAATCCGGTGCTCGCCTACGGCAGCGCGGCCTTCGCCCGCGACGCGGTCGCGGCCGGCGCCGACGGCGTGCTGCTGCTCGACCTGCCGCCGGACGAGGACCACGACTTCATCGACGCGATGCGCGCCGCCGGCCTGGCCAACGTCTGCCTGGCCGCGCCGGTGACGCCGACCAAGCGCAAGCAGATGCTCGCCCGCGAAAGCCGCGGCTTCCTCTACTACGTCTGCCGGCTCGGCGTCACCGGCGAGCGCGCGACGCTGCCCGACGATCTCGGCGCCCAGGTCGCCGCGCTCAAGCGCGTGGCCAGCGCCCCGGTGTGC